>CAYWZD010000004.1:0-34560 GCA_964462755.1 uncultured Victivallales bacterium
CCCGCCCACGGCTGTGTCGTTTGGCTCTTGAAATAAAGGATTCGCTCATGAGAATCACCAGAACCGGGCCAGCGGACAGGTTAATGATTCAAGGCTGATCGATTTGCTTCACAAATATCATGCAAGAGCGGCTTTCCATTTGTCCCCATCTCTCGGTCAGGTGCGGCCGGCCCCGTTCCTTCTGGCCGTATCGGGGATATGAAGTTATTCATCTTGCCATTTCCGAGTTCAAGTTCGAACTCCCGATAATTTTTCTTCATTTTGAGTCTGGCAATATTGACGTGTCATATCCGCAATCCAACCTTGGTGTGCAAAAAGCCATCGCACTCCGACCGAGCGGAAATGGCATGAAGTCAACGAGTCAATTTACAACCCGCTGAAAACCAACGCCCGACCAAGTCCTGTTTTTTCATGAATTTTGATGAATCATTCCGACCGATCGCAAAAATGTTTCCGCGAACTTCAGATTTGCTTAAGCGCATTTTGAAATGCGGGATGATCCAGCCTCAGGAAATAACTGGGCGTGCAACTCCATGCATGGCAAGCGGAATTGACAAGCGGATCGTTGTAGGGAGAGAAGAACGGTTCTTCCGGGACATAGGCTTCCCAGAAGGTGTCGGCGCCATTCCGAATCATTCCGCCCCAGTAATTCTGAAAAAGCTCTATTGCCATAGCAAATTCACCGCAGAGGATGCAGGCTTCTGCGACATAATGCCACAGATACGGAGTTTTCGGACGTATGCATTCCGGATGAGTCTGGAGATAATGGAATGCCTTTGCTCCTTCCTCTTTATTCAGGACGCCAGCGATTACCGCCCATGCCTGAGATGCCCATGATATTTGTTTGTCGCGTCCCGAAACGATAACATAATGTTCCTTGCCGAAAGAATTCTTATACAGAGTGGAGGCTCTGATATCCGCTTCCCGTTCCCACTGTTCCCCGGACATTCCAAGGCTTCTTGCCAATTTCGCAAGCTGTCTCAGTGCAAAAACAAAAACACAGGTGATCGCACTGTCACGCTCCAGAGCAGGCGACCAGTCGATAAAAATCCATATGTTTTTCGGATCGGAAAAAAGTCCGTTGCCGTCGAAGTTTTTCCGCATGAGTTCCATTTGATGTGCAGCAACGGGAAAAAATTCCCTGCAGAAGTCTGAATTCCCGCTGAAATTCAGATGTTCAAACAAAAGGACGGGAAGCAGCAAGGCATAATCCAATATGAATGCGGGAGTCTCGACAGGATCACGGTCAAAAACCGCGGCCGGAAAAAGACCGTCTTCCCGAATCCCGGACGCAAGCAGATAGAGAGAACGCTCAAGAAGTTCAAAATTCCGGCAGGTGACACCGTTGACAAGAGCCTGAAGCCGGAGGTCACCCAGCCAGAGGCGGCGGTCTCGCTTGGGGCCGTCTTCAAACACCTCCTGCATGCAATTCCGCAATGTCCGCAGCCCAACCTCATCGATTCTGCGATACTTTCCGGCAATTGAATTGATTTCCGCTTGCCCCGAGGTTACCGAAAGACATTCCAAATTCGTAATCCGCACAGGGGCCACCACGGCAAGAAGTTCGATCCTGAAATAACGGAACGCATACCGGCGCGGCAACTCTACCAGATCGGTCGGCTGATCGATCGTTATGATCTCCTCCTGAATCCAGGATTGGCAGAGTCCGCCTTTGTAAGCCGCGGTGTCCGCGACCGCTTCATACGGCAGTTCGGCAAAGCGGAGACGCAGGCGTATGGGCGCATCGCAAATCCGGTCCGGCATTTGAATCCCGAAGCGGATTTTCCCGACCAGAGATTCGCCGAAATCAATATAAACCGGAGAGCCCGTATTGAGTAAAATTTTTTCAAGCGGCCGGCAGTCCGGTTGAAATGAGATTCCCTGCCATGCCTTTGGATCCTCGAGAGGTACAACGGTTTTGTTTGAAGGCACGATCCGGGTCTTCAACAACGGTTTTATTCTGCTTTTTTCAAACCATTCAAGTTTTTGACGCTCAAAATTCATTTTGTTTTTTCTCCCGTTTCAGAACCGTATCCAATATGGCTTCGCATTTCCCGCAATGGCGGCAGTTGACCGCGCATCCGCACGCGATCGATTCCCTTGTCCATGAATCGGGAAAAGATTTGTTGTCAATGATGCAGGGGGAGAACAAGGTGGAAAAGTTGGGTTCCATCAACCGGAGAAGATTGCCGTCGAATGTCCCTGAAGCATAGGCGTCGATGACCATCCTCGGATGTGAATGAACACGGGTCGCAAGTTTGATGACCGAGACATAGGGGGCGTAGAGCGGCAAATCCTCCGGACGCAGCCACGAGGACCGTAAAAAACTGACATACATTTTCGGGTCACGATAAATGTTCCAGCAAAGATGCGGCTGGAAGCCGGAAACATTCTGGACCGTATCCATTTCAGGAAGATGGGCCACAAGGTTATCATGAAAACTTTGATACGGACAATTGCGGAGACAGCCGCTGTTGGCAAGCAGACAAAGTTTTTTCCCGTGCGGGATACACCATTCATGGAATTCGTTCAATATTTTCCGGTCCCTCTGGAGATCGCGCCGGATATAAAACGAGTCAAAGGAATCGCCAAGGTATTCCATTGCAAGAGTGGAGTCGACGCGCATATTGACAGATGCCCTCATCTCGATCAGCGGATATGTTTTTTTGACCACATGTGCAACAAACGGTGAGGTGGTGGTCACAATTTCTGGCAATATACCGCTTCTTTCCATGTTCCGCAACACGCCGAGAATCTTTTTTTCAAATTCGACGCCCGCGGCTTTTGCCCCATAACAGGTCGCATTCCATAAGAAGTCAAGTCTTACATCCAGATTCCGGATGGTTTTCAGTTCATCCATCAGGATATCCTGTTCCTGTTGGGAATCCCCTGTCACGAGATTCCGTCCGCAAGGTTCTCCGGGCCACGAAAAATAGACTTCAGCCACCGTATCGGAATAATCCTCGACAATGGCACTGAAACCTTCCCCGTTTTGAGGGCGTTGATACCCGATTGCAAATTTCTTTTTCATCGTCATACGGATTAATCCCCGCCCTTCAACCTTGAATAATGATTTTGCGGCCACCCCTGAAATCACACGCAGTGACTATGATAAGCATGCCAAAAATGGGGGAGAACACATTTCTTATTTCTGCCTGATCTTGTAAACATGCCTCTGGAAGCCCTCATAGGTGTCTTCCATGCGGTTATTTTTCAGCGGAACACTCCGTTTTTCAAACATCACCTCGGCATGTGTCGCATTCTCAAGCGATGAAAGATCGAAGCGCACACGGACTTGCTTTTGCGACTCGTTGACGGAAATCAGATAGACCGCGTCGCCATGCTTTTTGACGGTATATCGAATATCCGGTGAGGGTGTGGTGATTTCCGGTGCATCCTCCAGCGAGAGAAGCGGCTCCTGAATCTGCTTGATCTCGACAAAAAGCTGTTTGATTTTCCGGAAGGAACTTGGAGCCTTCGGGAACGAAGCCCAGTATGCGATTCCACGACAGCCGTTAATGATACAGACATAGGTCTGATACTCCTGCTCCTGCGGAAGAATATCGCGGCTTGCGTGATAACCATACCCGGAGACAAACGGAACAGCCCACGCGGGGCGGCCGTTTTTTTCAGCGAGTTTCACCAATATTTTGGAGTAATTATTCCATAGCTGCACGTTTCCACTCGGAGGCCAGGCATAATAATCCACAGTCGGAATGTCGCCGGGGAAATCCAATCCTTTCTGGACCAGATAATTCATCCCGTGTTCGTTTTCCAGCAGGACGGCCGGGCGGTAAGGATCGGCCTGCCGCACTTCATCAATGTCCAGCAAAATCTTTGTCGGATTTTTCTGTCCCGTTTCTCCGGTAAATGCTTCATCATAGGTGTACCAGCAAAGTATCGCCGGATGTCCTTTGCAATTCCTGATTGCTTCAAGATTCATGGTTTTGCTTTTTTTGTTCAGGATATCCATTTCAAACATGATGCCGTTTTTGGAGCCGGCATCAAGCACATCGGCGGTTAACAGCTCATAGGAATGGATGAAATTCACGCCGCCTTCTGCCAGAAATTCGATCAGTTCCGGCGTCAGTTTTCCTTCCCAGAAAAAACCAAGCGGAAAGAATGGTTTCCCGTCGACCGTGGTGATCCGGCGGAAACGGTCAATTTTGACTTCCGTTTTGGAGGGGGGCAGTTTCCGGAAAACACTTTCCGCCGCTGTTATCTCCATATTATCCGACATCAAACGGCAGACGGCCCTGTAACTTCCGTCTGCCCACATCCCTACAGGGAGGACAGACTCAAAACTTCCGTTTTTTACAGGGGTGGAAGTCTTATAGATGCTCTTGCCGTCTTTATCAACAACATCAATGATAAGCTTTGAGCGTTCCAGCAATGCGGCATTCACTCCGACGACTCCCCGCAGAAGCATCTCCTTCTCCGTGGTGCAATAGTTATATTGCGTGAGCGCGGAAAGCAGATTCCCGACGGAAAGGATCGTTTTCGCGGAGGAGATTGCACGATTGTCGTCGCTGAACATTGTTTCGACCGTAAAACGTTCCTTCAATTCTCCGGGCAGGATGCCGAATACGACCTTGCTTTCTTTTTGGTCCGGCAAAGAAATCTGTTTTTGAAAGGTCAGTGGCTTTCCGCCTTTTTCAGGGGTTGCCACCGCGGTGAGATTTGCACGGACAGGCGCACCGGTGTTGTTGAAAACAATGCCGGAAAATTCATTTTTTCCAATGCCGGCATATTGCAAAGAGAGGTCCTTGATTCCGGCAATGAAACGTTTCTGCACATCGGCACGAATGGAAAGCTGTCCGAAACAGAGAGGAACGTGAAAACCGCCATATGTCGGCGCCCAGCAGGAAATCTCGCCTTTGCGAATATTGTTCCGGCAGATGTTGAATCCCCAGTGGTCCGTGTTGTTGTGATCTATATTCATGTCGCTGAATGGAAGAAACACTTCAGCGATCCAGCCGGAATTGTCTTTCTTCCGTGCGGTTTTGACCTGCCACTTGCCATCCCATGTAGCGTTGCCGAGATAGTTGTCATACGGAACGCCGTCGGCATTGAAAGCCAGCTGGTGATAGGTGGCGCGGGTCAACTTGGAATCAATGAACAGTTCAATGGAAGGATCGGCCCACACATATTCATCGCGTTTCGTTTTTCTGCATTGAATCCGACCTGAATCGGCTTCCTGCACATCGATTCCCAAATAGATGCCGTCCTGAGTGTAGAATATCTTTGCGGCTGTTTTTTCCAAGACGGTCTTTCCGTTCGGACTATTCAGAAAGACGGGTGTGATATTTGCCCAAACGGGATCGCCGAGATCGCCATCCAACTTGGGCGATTGCATGAGAAGTTGTGTTTTGTGAACGGGAACATCATAAAGAGGCTTGTCCGGATTTCCCTCGTGCGTAGTTAAGCGACGGTCGGTATCCGCAAGCTGAAAGGAGGTGGCTTTTTCACCGGCTTCGACCTGTACGGCGTCAATCCAGAATGTCCCTTTGCTGAACGGGATAAAAAAGACGGGACCATTGCTGGAGAGAGTGGTAAAAGTGTATTCGTATCTTTTCCAGTCCGTCGTAAGCGATACGGTCTTTTCCAATTTCTTTCCGCCGCCCAATCCGAAACCGCGCATGAGGATTTTCATGCCGGGCGTATCGGATTTCATATAGGCGGACAGCGTATAAGTTGTATCTTTTTTTTCCCGGAGGAAACAGCTCCACAAGGAATACGAAAGTTTTGCCTTTTTATCTTCGGAATTGACGATTCTCAAACTTCGCTTCCCGTGGTATGCCGTCGAAGTATCCGAGTTATAGCGGTTGCACCATTCCTTGTAATAATTGACAATCACCTCCGGTTCGACAAGTCCCCATGCGGGCACACCCCAGTAATCGGGGAGTCCGTCCAGCGTGCATTGCTCAAAACTGGCATTCAGAACCGCGTTCGGAGACTTTTCCTCGCTGACGGAGTTTCCCTTTCTGTATACTTTCAGGCATAGATCGGCTATTTCCAAATAGTTTTGATAAGCATAAAACGTGAATTTTCCCGTGCCTTCTGGAATGTCATCCATGGTTGCAACGACTTCTCCATTGAGTTTGACCGTGAGCGTCGTCCCCTTGACCGAGACAATAAAATCGGTCCATTCCGCATTCTTGCCGACGGGAAGTTCCTGTTTGAATTTTTTTCCGAACCCGGCATGAATTTTCCGCTCGGGAATCTGAAGAACCATAATGTTGCCGCGGGAATAGGAGGAGACACCTTTCCTGAGACTGAAACCGAAATGCTGGTCTTTGGGGTGCTGTGCCAACGTGCGGAGACGGAACTGCGCTTCATAATCTCTCCAGTCTTCGCTGCCGATGGAGAATCCGCTCAGTCCCTTGCCGCTGTGGTCTGGACTTTGCAAAACGCCATTGACAGTCTTCCAGTTCGGGTTGTTGAATCTGATGGACGGAGGGACGGCGGCACCGGAAAAGTCCGGGGTGATGATCAGAGGCAAATCCTGTGCGGCTCCTAGAAGACAAAGGGAGGTCAGGAAAGCCGCGAAGTTCTTTTGAAACGAAAACATATTCTTTTTCTTTCTTTTATTATCAATTCCGATTTTTATACATTTTTCAGGGCCCCCGACCACCCCCAATCGTAATATACGTTTACTGCAAATATTTCTTGTCCGGACACCAGTTTTCAATGGATTTCGCTTTTACACCGGCGGGATAATGGTGGTGCCCAAGATACTCAGGAAGAGACAAACGGCCGACAGAGCCGTCCAACCGGGCGAAGTTGCTTCCTTTGCTGTGTCCGAACCCGTAAATCGGCATAAGGCTTGTTGAATTTCTGTCCATAAAGCCGGAATAGTAGGCGGAAGGGTAGCCGAACGAAAAATTGGAGGCGGAAAAAAGACCTCCGCTCCTGCGCAGCAATCCATCCTGCCAGAGATTTGTGCGCGGCGTATTGACCGCACAGAAAAAATAGATGACTTTTGTATTGGATATCTTGAAAATCTTCTGTCCGGTCGGATATCCCTGCAGCATGGAATCGGATTTTCTTGAAATCCACCCCGGAGGCGCATTCAAGGCATAGGAGAGCGGCGGATAATTCTGGTATCGCACGGTGTCGTCGTTCGGACATCTGAACATTTTGTCCTGCTTGACGTATTCCCAGGCGAGTTCATGCCAGCGGACAAGGGAAGATGGCTCGCCGTCGCCCAGTCCGGAATTGTAATACTGAACCATGACGGTGTCGTTGTAGTCGGCAATATAGGAGAGCCCGGCAATATTCAGATTCTTGAGGTTTGAACTGCACGCCGCCGATTTTGCCATCTCCCGCGCCTTGTTCAAAGCGGGCAGAAGCATCGCCGCCAAAATGGCAATGATCGCAATTACAACCAGGAGCTCTATTAATGTAAAAAACTTCTGTTGACGCATCATTTTCACCCTCCATTTTCATTATCATTATCGATTTTGCAATTCGCTTCTTTCGATAGCAAGAAACAGCCTCCGGTTCAGCTGTTGTCCATAACTATACTCTTCCAAAATGGAATTTCTTTGAATAATGCGACACTCTTTTGTAATTTTACGACAATATCATGAAAGAAAGAATTTTTGCATATCTTTCCGAAAATTCGTCAGAGGATGAGAACAAAACCAACATCGCGAAACAGGCATCCTTCACGCGGGAAATATTCACCCATCAAGACGTTTTCTGACTGCGGTATTCACGGGGCGATATCTTAAATTTCCTTGTAAAACATTTTGAATAATAGCAATTGTCGGGAAAGCCGGATTTCATCGCAACTGTCGTAATCGGCAAAGTGGTATTTTCCAACAACTCCAGACTCTTATTCAAGCGAAAGTTGCAAATATACGTGCAGGGGGATACATCCAGCGAATTTTTGAAAAGACGTTCCAGAGAGCGGATGGAAAGCCCGAATTTCCGGGCCAGCTCTGCGGGGAAAAGGTCATTGTTATAATTTGTACCGATGTAATGCAGAATTTGATTGATTTGAAGCATTTCAGTATTTTTCTTCGATTTTTGGCTGAAAATGGACCTCAGCAGCGTCAGAAGAAGATTCATGAACAAAAGATTTACAGCAAAGCGGTAATCTGCCTGTTTCAGCTTTTGTTCCAGTTCAATCTGGCGAACGATTTCATTGACAGAATTGATCGATTCTGGCGCAAGCATGAAATTGTTCTTGAAACGGAAAGAATCAGAAAGGTTGGGGGCCGTTTGAAAAAACGTCTGAAACGCCTGATTCTGTTGTAATGAATCAAATGAAAAATCCAGCAGATCCGGAAAGAATAAAATACAAATGACCTCTAAATTATTCCCCTGACGGCAACCGTGAACATAGGACGGACGCGTCAGAAAAACATTTCCGCGGACAATCTGGAATTCACCCTGCTGCGTTATATGAAAACCGGAACCGGACATCACGATTGAAAGTTCAAAAAAGTCGTGATAATGCAATTCCGCGTTCACTACCCGTTGACGGGTGAGTGTCAAACCGGGAGCTTTGGCATTGGTTATGTTTTCCCGGGTAATATAGGGTCGATTTTCAATATTGTTTTTTTTCATTCTGGACGTTTCTTTCAAATTTCGGCGTGAATATACAACTTTGTGTCGCATTTGTCAAAGAAAATTATATTTTTTAGTCTATATTAACCAGAGAAAATGAAAAATCCATAATTCACTGAAAGGATATTGAAAATGCTTACAAGCAAAGCAGTAAAGAAATTTGCAAAAGCGCATGGCGCCGATCTGGTCGGAATCGGAAGCATGGACCGTTGGGAAGGCGCGCCCAAAATACGGGATCCCCGCTTTATTTTTCCTGAGGCGAAAACATGCATTTCCCTTGTTTTTCGCATCCCGCGCGGCTACTTTCGCGGAATTGAGGAAGGAACCTGTTTTGCGCCGTATACGTCAATGGGATATGCCGGGATCAATGAGGTCTATGCGCCGTCTGTCCTGCGGGAAGTCTGCTGTTTCATTGAAGACCATGGATTTGAAGCGGTTCCACACCCGAATATACAGTTGAAGCAGAATGTCGATATGTATGGAAAGGTGGAGGAGATATCGCGTCCGGTTTCTTCCGAGTTGCCTCCGCCGGACATTATGATCGATCAGCGTGTCGCCGCCTTTATCTGCGGCCTGGGCGAGTTCGGATGGAGCAAGGTTTTCCTGACTCCGGAGTTCGGACCGCTTCAACGTTTTGTTACGCTTCTCACCGATGCTGAACTCGAACCGGATCCGATCTTCGAAGGAAAAATCTGCGACCGCTGCATGGGATGTGCGAGAATGTGCTCCGGCGGGGCTATTTCCATGAAGGAATCGGATACCGTCACGATTGCCGGACACAAAATTGAATTTGCAAAAATTGATCTTGCAAAATGCACGTTGGCTTACCGCGGCGGGAACCCGCATTTCAATCCGTTCATTCCGAAAGATTTCAAGGATTATGACTCGTTGGGCGACTACTGGTTGAAAATCTGTGAGGTTTCGGGTTTGCAGGGCTACCAGCGCCATTGTCAGGCTGTGGAAGGGGCACGCGGATGCATGCGGGAATGCTATATCCACCTTGAAAAACGGGGACGTCTTACGAAAAAATTCACTTCCAATTTCCGGAAACGCGAACCATGGAGCATCAACCTGGATGAGGGAACCGCTCCGGAAAACAACAATTTAAAAGTAAAAACGGAAGGTGTGAAACCAGAGAAGGATGTCCTGATGTGACTTTGTTCTAAAGGATTATGACACCGATTCATCCCAACGGTCATCATCCCAGCATTGTCAGCGGCTGCGGGGGAATTCTGGATTCGGCTTTAGCCAGAATCAGCCCGCGCCAACGGCAGACTATACATTCAAAAAATCATTTTTCAGTTCAATTTTAAGAATATCGCCTGGGAATACGTTTGACGGACGGATGCGGAGTTCGTCGTTCTTCAGAAGTTCGAATCCCCAATGCATGACCATCGGGACTTCCGAACCATCGCGCAGAAGCGTGATTTTTTTCACCTTGTCTCGAAGCTGCGGCAAAATCATGTCTCCGACCGGAATCTGGATCAGATAGAGATACAGATTGTTTTCCCTTTGCGTGTAAACGCATCCGTATGGCGGCATGAATTCCGATTTCCCCGTTCCATGGATGGCTTCCTCGTTCGTTTTCATCCAATCCGACAGTTCTTTCAGACGTGCCGCGGCTCCCGCCGGAAAACGGCCGGTTTCATCCGGTCCGACGTTCAGCAGCAGATTGCCGTTCCGGGAAACGCATCCCGCCAGCCCGCAAGTCAAGGCGTCCAGAGATTTGTAATTTTCGTCGCCACAGCAATAGCCCCAGTGATCGTTCATCGTGGCGCACGTTTCCCATACGCCCGCCGGCGGGGTAGTCGGGACACATATTTCGGGCGTGAAATAGTCGCCTGGAAATGTCTTTTTGTCGAAGGAAAGACGGTCATTGACGAGGATCTCCGGCTGGTGACGGTAGATCATTTCCAACAGCGCTCCGCAGTTCCATTCCTCAGAAGTTTTGTATTTGCTGGTGTAGTCAAAAAAGAGTAGGTCAATCTTGCCGTATTGCGTCATCAGTTGTTCGATCTGATTGAACAGATACTTCTGATAGTTTTCGCGATTGCGGCTGGAAAAATCGCGTTGTCCGTTTTTCCAATCGGGATGTTCCTCGTCCGGGATGAAGTCGGGATGCCGCCAGTCCACAAGGCTGTGATAAAAACCGATTCTCAATCCTCGCTTACGGAAGGCATCAACAAGTTCGCGCGTAATATCTTTTCCATACGGAGTGTTGGTGACTTTGAAATCCGTGTAATGGCTGTCATACATGCAAAAACCATCATGATGCTTGGTCGTAAAAACGACATACCGCATACCGGCGTTCCAAGCGAGTTCCGCCCATTCTTCCGGATGGAAATTTACAGGGTTGAATCTGCGAATGTTCGCCTCATATTCGGCTACATTCCAGTCATCGTTGAAACGGGTCCATTCGCCTTTGCCGGGAACAGCATAAAGTCCCCAGTGAATGAACAAACCGAACCGGGCTTGGGTAAACCAGTCTGTCTTCATTTCTTTTTGCTCAATGTCGGCAGGTTATTTTCAAGGGTGTCCTTATATCCTTCAATGGCAAGAGTGATTCCGTATGCATTGCCGTTATGCATGGCCTCCGCCACAACAATCTCATGAACCCCTTTTTCCCAGTTGACTTCAACACAGTATTGATCCGGAATAATCGGATTCGTTCCGTCAGGATTTACATGAATCTCCATGCCGTCGCAGAAAACCTTTGCCGGGGCATCGTAACCGATCAGAATTTTCAAGCGTTGTTTTTCCGGGTTGTCATACTGTGCTTTGAAGAAACGGAAACCGGGTTTGTGCGGCGTATCCTTCAGGTCGCGGGGAAGAATCCAGCATCCGTCCGCTTTTTGCTCATAAAAAGCCCCTCGCAGGGTGTCATCGTAATGCAGTTTCGACACATCATCATTCATGAGCACCGCCTCGCTGATTTCCATTCGGGAGGCATACGGCGTTTTCGGAAATTCGGATTCCAGCGGTATGGTAAACGCCGGAAGCGAACGGCTTCGCCCATCTGTTATGTTGCAGAACGGGTTTGTGCCAAATCCATAAGAAACGGTTTTAACCTCAAGGCCAGCAGCTACATAGAGTGTAACTTTGTTTTTTTTCAATTCTGCACGGATTATTTCCGGAGTTCGTTTTTCATTGAATGAAAAACCGCACGGGCGGTCCGGAGAAACCAAGTTGCCATACACATTTTCAAATTCGATTTCAATTTTTTTGACAATATCAGCGTTGATCCGGATTTCCTTTGCCGATACGGGACAAATCTGCGGCAGGAACCCCGGCATCCCGCGCATTGTACAAACAGCGTCGGCAATACGTTTTCCCAACAGATTCTGCGCTCTTCCCGTGATATGTATCGGATCGTCCATCTCAAGGTCAATGGTCGGAATGGTATAAAGTTTTTCATGACGTTTCCCAAGACGCAGTTGTTCTTCGCGAATTTTATTCCAAAGTTTATCCGCAGGAGAATTATCCGCAATCATTCTGGCAAGCTGGATTTGGAAAAATGGTAAAGCCGGATTTTTCAAATCTTCGCGAAGAGAGACGACAAAAAGATCCATTCTTTTTGCGAAAAGAAGCGCATCCTCCTTTGTCGTATCCGATTCTCCCTGATACCAGATGATTCCACTGACCCGCCCGCCATTGTGTTTTACCCGGTTCAGCATGGCTCCATAAAGGGATCCGTCCCCTTTGTTTTTGAGTGCGGGACTCCATTGTTCCAGCTTTGTTCCGCCATGAGCACAGGCAATCACCCCCTGCGGAATTCCGGTGATTTTGAACATCTCATTGGCAAAGGAAACGCCAAGTCCGGCACCTTTCCCAAGGGGATCCGTATATTGCGGATTTTCCGGACGTTTTTTGCCCATGATGTCCCAATGCACCGATGCGTTTGCAATTCCGGGAACCGTTATGGGATCTTTCGCATAGCCCCATACATCATTCATATAATATGCACGCACGGACCTGTCGGAATTCGGGAACGCCTCATTCAGACGCCCGCACCCTTGCATATTGGATTGTCCGGCAAGGATCCAGACATCGCCGACGAGTATGTTTTTTACGGTTTTTGAACATTTTCCGACGGACAAAGTGATGTCATAGGGTCCACCGGTTTTCAGTCCTTCAACTACCCCGGTAAAATGACCGTTCTCAGCCTTGCCGCATTTGATTTTTCCAGATTTTCCGCAAGAAAAATAAACATCGCCGTTTTCGCTTGTCATCCCTGAAAACGACTGTTCGCTGATTCCGTTTTCATTGCGGCACATTACCATATTGTCGAAGAGTCCAAATTCAATATTCATTATCTTTTTCACTCCAAAATCTGAAATCTCCCATCTTTTCCTCAAAACATCAAGTTTTGATTGAGTAAATCCGAACGACCGCAGAATTTCTGTTGCCATGACGATATTGCCAGTTTGATTCAGATGGAGTCCGTCACAAGTGAAAAGATTCCCTCTGCATTCCGGATTGGCCTGTTTAAGTTCTTTATATTTTTCCCACATTGCGGCGTTCTGATCAATCAGAACACAGTTTTTCACGCGAGCGATTTTACGCAGAAAATCGTTGTATCCTTTCAGTTCAATGTTTTTATCCGATGCGGGATCCTCGCCAATCGGGGTTGCCGTCATGACATACACTTTTATTCCGGCGGACTGAGCCTGATCAATGATCGCGGCAATATTGAGCTTGTAGTCTTTGAGTTTGACTCCGCCGGTGCCGTCGAACTGGTGCCATACATCATTGACTCCGCAGCTTAGAAACATAAGACCTGGCTTTTTACTTATAACGTCGCGGTCAAGCCGCGCAAGCATGTGATTGGAGTCGTTGCCGTTGACACCGGCCGGTATTTTTTCGGCAGTGATTCCATCTGAGAGCAGACCGTCCATGACAAGATTGACGTATCCTGCCGGATTTGTATCTCCGAAATTCGTAATGGAGTCGCCGAGGAACGCGATTCTCATGTCCGTTTCAACTTTACAGGAACAAGCACCGGCCGCAAGCAACACTGCCGCAGATGACAGCAGTTTCATGTATGTTCTGTTTTTCATTCGGATTTTTCTTTTTTCTCAAGTTGTTCAAAATTATCCTTGTCGGCAATCGAAACCGAACCTTCAACGAACCCGTCGTCGAGTGTATTATCAACCCGGTCAGCCAATTTTCGAAACATTTTTCGCAAATCAATAATTCCACCGATAACGAACCAGAAAGTCGTGACTATGGCAATCACCGTCGGTATAATCAGGCCGACTATCAGGAAATACCAGCCCCACCAATTCAACGGCCAGGGCGAAATCATATTCCAGACCACCACCAGAAGAAATGTCCCGAAAAACTGATAGAAGATTGTATACCCGACGACGGACCACGCAATAATTTTGTCGCCGGTTGTGTAATCCGAAGTAATGCTGATGATGTTGTCCAGCAGATTGCGCCATGTCCAAATATTTTGTTGTTTCTTTTCCCCATCAAGGTTATAAATGCCACGATGAAGCAGGCGGTCAAGGTTATATGCTTCCTTGTATGTGATCAGCGACCCCAAAATATATGCAAGAACACTGAAGATCATGGCGAAGAAAAATATCTCGACAGAGTTTATCGGGAATTTCACCGCGTCCATTGTCCACATGATATAGGGATGGAACGGGCTCGAAATTGTTCCAAGGAATGTCCCGACAGGTTCAACCAAGCCTTGTTCAAAAAGCCACGGGTAAATTGTTCCGGCCCAGTTTCTTTGCATCACAAGACCGCCAATGGAAGTTCCCGCGCCTACAACAATCGCACTGTAAGCTCCGGTCGTGTTTCCAAAACGGGTATAAAGTCCGCCGATCATGACGGCCCCGGCTCCGCCAAGCCAGATGGAAGACATGATAGTGCAGAACAGATTGATATAATCAAGCTGGGACATAAAGAATGCTCCGCAGAAGAAAAATATCATAACGAGCAAGGAAAGTCCACGTAAAAGCCATAAGTGCGTTTTCGGGGAAAGCGGTTTGCCATGCAACGGCAGTATTATGTCTTGAACAATGACCGTTGCCGAAGCAAAAATCCGCCCGTCATCACTGGACAACATAAAAAGAACCATAAGCAAAGCAAACAAGCCGAGAAGTCCCGCGGGAAGGATCTTTTTCAACGTAACTGGGAGCATCATCTGATGATATAGGGTCCGAAACTCTTGAAACTTTTCATTCCCGATTTTGTTTTCGGAAAGTGTTGTTTGAATTTTTGAAAGATACGGAGTGTCGAGATTTTTCGTCTGTGAAAGAGGTCCGTCGATTCCTATACGATGATATTGTGGCGGCACTGACTGTACCGCCGTTTCTATTTTTTTCCTGACTTCCGTTTCTGCGATGACTTCGCCGGAGACGGCATTGATGATATTGGTGCGAATGTCAGTGGCTTTCCCGGCAAAATCCCGATGATTCAGTGTGACAACCAGAAATATCCCAATCAGGAAGAAGAACACAATGGAAAAACCGTTCCGCCAAGTTCCAAGTATTCCAGCCATTTTCTGTTCATGTGCAGAGAACCCCGCGCTGTTCATGCCGCCCATCCAGCTGCCACGGTTTAAAATCGTGCTGAATGCGGTTACCAGAAGAGCGAACAAATTGAAGTCGCGAAGAGCGTTAATATCATACGGATTAAAAAAACTTTCTCCCGGAACACGATCCATCATGACAGGGGCGATCTGATCAAACCACGATAATTTGCATAGCAGGTATATTGCAAAAACAGCAAGAATCGGGTAACAGAAAAAACCCTGAATCGTATCGGTGATAATCAGCGCGAGTTGTCCCCCCGCGAATATTACTATCAGCGCAAGGAACAATACAAAAAGAACAACGAATGCAAAGGTCGGCAATTCAAATCCGAAAACATTTACCTTATGCGGAAGTCCGAAAAGGTAAATGAAGAAACGTGCTGAAATAGCCGGGACGATCATATTGGTAAGCATTTCTCCGACACAGCGAACAATCGATGCAAATATCCGAAACGACCTGCTGTAACGCATTTCCAAGAATTGCCCGGAAGACAGGACTCTCGTTTCCCGATAACGGTACAGAATAAAACCAGTCAGGGAAAGAACCATCCCAAGCGGAAGCAGGACATTGTTCCAAAGGCCCATGGCAAATCCTGTTTTGTAGGTTGCCTCACAATACCCGACAACACTCATGATGGAGAGTGCGCCGGTAATATCGGCAACACTGATGACATACCGTCCGCAAACACGTCCTGCCGCCACAAAATCAGCTACGCCACGAACATACCGCTTACAATAAAATGCCATATACAAAACAAACATCAGAGGAATAATTACAATCCCAAAATCCAGGAGAGTCATGTCATATGTTCCTTTTTCTTATTGCTACTCATTCTGTGCGGGCATCTCATCAAGTTAAAGTCTTGCATTCTTCGTAAAAATGCCGTACCCCTCAATTTCATGTCCGCCGACATTTCTTCTTTGAGGACTGTTATTGATGTAAAAAACAATATCACCCCGTTTGATCCGCATACATTTTGCCGGGATGGGAACATACTCAATTCCTGCATCATTTAAAATCCGTTCAAATGCAAGAATCATTCCGGCTTCATCCAGTGGAGCCGCCAGATACCAGGCTCCGTTATGTTCTGTGAACAATGGGATATTTTTATAACATCCGTCCGAATAAGTTTCAAGAATCCTGCACTGGTCCGGAATGATTTTTTCCATGTGGGAAATCAGGTTGATTTTCCGTCCCAGAAAGTCTGCCGCCAAAAGAAGATTGTCCGATACTGGACTCCGTTGATTATATTCAAACGGGCCAAAATCAGCTTCTTTTCTGATTTCGCTGGACTCGTCTATATGCAATCCGAAAAGCCTCTTCAAGTTCACCGGAAATGATTCCTGGCGGAATTTCCCGTATTCATCCATTCTGTTCAATCGGCATTGCGCAAAGAGTTTTCCTCCGTTTTTGACAAAGCTTTTCAGTTGTTCCGCAACCTTATCCGGGACATGTTCCATTTGCGGCAGAACCACAAGTTTATATTTTTTAAGAGTGGCCTCGGCGAGTGTGGAAACAGGAAGAATATCGGCGACAACGCCACATCGGTTCAATGCCTGATTCGCCCGCACGATGGAATGAAAATAAGTGTAATCTCCGTCATCTCTGTATTTTGTGATATATCCGGTCAGCCGATCCGTTACAATGGCGACATCATTTTCAGGCAGAGGAAGATCGGGATGTCCTTTGGAGAACGTCATGATTTCGTTGGTCGTTTTCGCAATGGCTCTGTATGCTTCACCGGGATTGCCGCTCCACGGCAGAATCGCGGGATGATTCTCTTCCCCCATGACCGATTGACGCCATCTGAAGTAGAAAAAGTTTTCCGCACCGTGTGCAAAAGCGTCCCAGACCCATGCGCGTAATGCTTTCATCGCATTTTCATGAACCGTGACATGGTTCCATGCGCCTGTTTCAGCAACAGAAAACGGAAGCGGAGTTCCTTTGAGGTTTCGGTAATAGTCCCAGACTGAATGAGTAAATTCAATCACATCATTATTGATGTAAGTATCACAAGATGTATAATCCAGGCCGTGAAAAATCTCATCTGGAGCAATATCCGGAATAAAGGAAGTCCAACTGTTCGTCGTAATCTTCCAGGCAGGATTCACCCGTTTCAGGATGTCCCGCTGTTCATACGCCAGTGCCGTATACAGCGAACTCATGAATTGGGCGTATTCCGCTTTCCAGTTTGTGCGTTTGAAGGGGGCTTGAATCTCATTGAAGGTTGTGAACCGTCCGCTCCAGAACGCCCCGTTCCACGCTTCATTAAGTTTTTCAATGGTTTGATATTTATTTCTCAGATAATCCCGAAAACGTTTCGCGCATTCCGGGCAGACGCAAAAGCCGCTTTCCGCTTCCGCTGAGATTTCATTGTCCAGCTGCCAGCCGAACACATTGGGAAAATCCTTGAATGCTTCGGCCATTTTGAGGGTGATTCTCCGTGAAAATTCACGGAATTTCATGGAACTCGGGCAATAATGACGTCTATTCCCATCTGAAACACGTCTCCCGAACTCATCCATTTTGAGGATATCGGGGTAGTTGGAGCTCATCCATTTCGGAGGCGAAGCCGTTGGCGTGCACAAAAGTGTGGAAATCCCATTCTTATATAACTGGTCAATGATCATTTCATAGTCGGAAAAATGAAAAATCCCTTCGTTCGGTTCGAACTGACTCCAGTTGAATTCGCCCAGTCTGACGGCATTGATTCCGGCTTTTTTCATGAGGCTGATGTCTTTTGGCCAGCGTTGCCGCGGCCAGGCTTCAGGGTAATAAGCGCACCCGAACAATTTCATATTTGATTCCTTATTGAATTCGTCTTACCGGAAAAAACCTTCACAGAATTCCTGTTCCCCGCAATTGGCTTCAGCTTCCGCAAGGAACTCTGTTCCACGCTGGTTTCCCCAGGAATACGTGATGTAAAGGGCTCCGTTCCATTCACACATGTCCATGTCGGAGTTATTGGAATCCTCGGCTTGTTGAATGTATTTCACTTCCTCCGGAGTAAAATCTCCGTGAATCTTTTTGTCTTCCGCATCATTGAACATCAGAACCGGATTCTGACGGCTCCAAGTCCAGTTTTTCAGGTCGCGGGAACGCGCCACACAATTCGTGAATCCTTTTTCGTAGGAACCGTCCACATAGAAAAAATAGAACCAGCCATCGAAATAACGCAGCATGGGACCGCCCGTGTAAATATCCGCTCCGAATACGGCATCCGGAATCACTTTCCAATGCGTCAGATCGGCGGATTCCGCAAAAAACATGGTGAAAGGAACTTTCACAATGTCCAGCGGAGCACCCAGTTCAAACGCCAGAATGAAATGGTCTCCCGCACGGCAAACGGTTGTGTTGTAGCCTTCCCAACGCGGATTTTCCAGAATCACATGCGGTTCAGTCCAATGAATCATGTCGTCGGATTCGGTCTGATAGAACTGGCTGGAGGCCCCGCCTCGGTTTCCCATGACATAAATGCGGTTTTCCCAGACGAACGCATTGCTTAATCCGAGCCTGTCGGCAAACGGGACGGACGGTTCTCCTGTCTCCATGTTTACAAAGCGAGAGTGCGACCATTCCCGTTGATTGCGGCGAAATTTTTCGGGCGCATTTTGCGGCAACCTCCGGACATATTCGTATCGGTACAGTTTCCCATGGAATATCACCGGATTCGACTCAACAATATTGAGGTCAATCGTGCCATGTTTTTGAAGAATCATTTTATGCATTTTACCTTTTTTTATTCAGTTCCACGACAGTTCCTACCCGCTTCACGTAAATGTAGTGAGGGGCCGGGGCCGGAATTTACTTTTCGGGATATTGTTTAGTAGTGACGCCGCCTTCAGCATCCAGGACACGGATGGTATAGGTGTAAGGTGTTTCGACCTGAAATTCCGTGGAGAATTCTTTCGGTGAATCCTTCAAGTTCCCCGAATCAAAGATCATCTTACCAGCGTCATTTGTCACGATGATTTGTTGCAGCGGGAGCTTGGACGTGATTGCAAGCTTGATTTTCGCATATGCCTCGTATACGGCGACATCGTCAATAAGTCCGGTAACCGCGTTGCAGTCGTTTCCGACCCATAATTGAGCCACGCCAGCATCTTCCGGAATGGTCACAGGTTTGCTTCGGATCAGAGTCCATTCGCTTGTTCCGCCGTTGTGAACCCCCAGCGAAGTCCCGGGCGGAAGACGCACGCCCTTCCAATCCTTTGTCCATAACCCGACAACGGCGCCGAGCCCATACATCCCCGCCTCTTTCGCATCTTTTTCAAAACCTGGATCCGGTTTGATCATGCAGGAGACAATGTAAGTTTTGCCATTCTTGATATTTTTGCCAAAAGAGATTTCGCCTCCCGCGATAGCGGCGTTCATCTTGGCAATCCGGAGGGCTTTGCTGCTCTTGTAACCGCCGTCGACAAGCGTGGTTTCCGGTTTCACATACCCCCAGCCTTTGAGCCCCTCTTCAAAACCGCCGTTGGTCACAAGATTTTTAACAGGAAGCTCAGGCTCCGAGCTGATTTTTATCAAAGGGGCATCTTCTGCAAAAACGGCTCCGGTCAAACAAAGAATGGCAACGGTAAACTTGTTTTTCATGATCTATTCTCCTCACGGTTTGAATTGGAATACTTTTACTTCGAATCCCTTGAAATCCGAGGTAATAAAATGATTTACGATTTGCACTTTTTCAGCCTCATGCAAAACCTCGCCGCTCCCCGATTCCAGCGGCACTTTGATTTTTGTGCCTTTCAACGGAACATTTTTATGATTGACGGCGGACACATACAGAGAACCTTCATATTCGATGACGCTCACATCAAGTTCACCTTGCTTGCCCACGGTCAGCCGTTTTCCGAGACAGTACATCGGCGCCAGTGTTTTGACTTGACGGATCAGTTCCGGCAACGAATCATTGGCTCCCCGGTTTGTACGTTTTTCGTCGAATTTCTCCGTCTTGGAAAACCAGCCGAAAAATCCGATTCCTTTTATCCCGTGGTTCAATGCCAGATAAGTCATCACGCGCAATTCTTCCTTCGTAGGCGGGCGTGTCCAACTTCCTTCCCCTCCGAAATTTTGAAGCCACAGCATCTTCGACTGGTTCGGACGTCCCTCGATCGTCATGGTCAAGCGGTCCGCGTTGGCAGCCACCGTGATAAGAGGCGAGTTGGGAACCGGATACGGATCGGTGGAAATGATGTCCGCCGCGTCACGATTCTGATAAGGCGCATTGATGAGGTTCAGCCAGGTCAAACGGTCCGGGTCCATTTCCTTGTAAAGCTGGTTCCGCAGCTTGTTCCCCTCTATATCCGTGTCCGTTTCATCTGTTGTCTTATAAAATACGATATTGTCGCAATCCCGGTATTTCAGCATCAATTTGTACCAGATGTCAATGGAATCCTCGGAAATCTTGTTCACGATGAAGGGATACATCCCGATCAATCCCACGCCCGATTCTTTCATCATATCACTTAACCGCTCATGCGTGAACCCTATTTTCCGGTTTTTCTGAAGCATCTGCCCCATCCACGGCCAGAGTCCGCTGTAACGGTCCCAAATGTCCTGTGTGATGTCCTCATAATTGTACATCGCGTCGATCCCGAAATCAATTCCTGTGTCATGCATGTCCCGGAGCATTGCTTTCTGTCGTTTGAAAAAAGCTTCCACAGAAGCGTCTTTGGGCTCCCACGGACAGGTGTATATACAGGCGCTCCGCCACAAGATGATCGGGAAGATGAATTTGCCATCCCTGTAAAAATTCTGATCACGAATGGTCAGAAGTCCCTTCTGCCGGCTCGTTTTTGGCGGAACTTTCCACAAGGAACGGGTATATGTGAAACCGTCGATTTCTTTTCCATCCTTGTCCAAAAGCGCGACCGACACATAATACCGTCCCGTTTCTTTCATTCCATCGACAGGCAGCTCAAACTGATTGCTGAAAAAAACCGGTTTGACCTCGGCCTTGTTTACGATCTTTCCCGTTCCATTCCGGATTTCGGTCAGGAGACGGCAACCTTTCAGCGAACGATCCGTCTTCAGGGTGTTTTTTACCGTCAGGGACTTTTGTGTATCGATAAAGTAGCGAGGAATCTCCACCTCGATCTGTTTCCGGGAAAGCTGTTTTTGAGTGCTTCGAAGAGCCTTTAAATCCGCTTTGATTCCGGTTACGACCGGCATCCCCGGCCAATAGGCGAACCCGTTTCCTCCGCGAAGGTCGCCCCACGAGGAAAACTCCATCAGTTCCTTGCCGCCGTTCCGGGCATACATGGTAGTGTTTCCGCGGCAGACATTGAGCTTCCATTCCGGTTTGAATTTTTCATCGCCGAGCCGGATCGCCACAAAAGGTATCTTGAATTCAATTGTCCAGCAATCCTTCATAATCTGGACGGCATACTGGAAATTGGAGTACTTGTTGACCGCGAATTCCTTCATTGCGGCATTGACGGAAAAATGGGCGAGATTGCCGGTCATGCCGGGATCGATGAAGAGTTCGACATTGTCTACCATAAAAGCGGATTTGTTGCCGCGTTTCTGAATATCCGCAACTTTTTCGTCATAATCTTTTTCATTGAAATAGCAGGAGACCCCAATGTAAAGATTGTCTTTGTCGGTAAACAACTTGGCAACCGTGCGTTCCGTTGGTTTTGCCGCCTTGTCGATCAGGATAAAATCCGGTGTAGTATATGCTTTTTCCCAGCATGGGTCCGAAAGCATGCCGTCGATCAGTTGCGGTGCAGGCAGTTGCGGCAATTGAACCGGTTCCGCGGAAATCCCAGTGGAAGTCAGGAGACATGCCAGCCACATCAAACATAGATTCCGTTTTTTTGCCATTCTTGAAAAATTCCTTTTTTCAGTAAAGATAATGTCTTGAAAAGTTGCTGTTCAATTTTTTTCAAATCTCTTTTGAGGAAGATGATTCAGAACAATTTGACTACTTCAACGGATAATACAATTTATTCCAGTTCTGAACAAGATAACTGGAATCGAACTGCGAAACATGCCCGTCGTAAAACAATCCATTGTTCTGGCCTTTGATCGCTTTCAGTTCCCACAAACTGGAGTTTGGAACTCTGAAACTTCCCCAAATCGAAGCCGCAACATTGTCCAGTTGTCCATTGTGTCGGAAAGAAAGAAACTGGATTGCACCGTTATAGTATTGAACATCCGTTCTGGTCGTATCCGCCGTTTCAAGCGAAGCGGATGGAGTTTTCAATTCATTCACTTTCCGGAGCGGCAAAGCTGAATTTCCGGATTGCCCATTATAACAGTTCAAGCCGTATCCGAATTCCTGGCTTTCCGGCCATACTTCATAGACTTTCTTATCCGGATATTGTTTTTTTTGCTTCGGACAAACAAATGGGGTATTTTGCGGATTGTAAACATTGGCTTGTCCGCTTACCCCTGGATTGCCGGGTTTCTTTCCCATCTGTTCCAGCAGCATGAAATACCAGTACCAACGGTTTCCATTTGGATGAGTTGCCCTTACCGGACACAAATATTCGGAAAAGTCGTTCCTGTAGGATGCCAGCGCAAGAGCCGTTTGTTTTTGGTTCCCGACACAAAAAATGGATTTTCCTTTTTCACGGACTTTATTCAGTGCGGGCAAAAGCATACCCGCCAGAATGGCAATAATCGCGATAACGACAAGGAGCTCAATCAATGTAAAATTTTCACAGTGCAATGAATTGCATCGCGCTTGATTCACCTTTTGTTTTGAACATTGCATATTCTCTCCTCTCTTTCTTCTTTCCTTTTTTTGTGAATCGTGTGTCATGGACTCCTCATGAAATTTGATCTTATACATATTACACTCCAATCTTTTTTGAAAATTTCAAAGAATCATTTTTCGGCACGCTTAAAACCTCCTGAAATCAATTCTGACAGCGACCGGGGATTCAACCACAATTTCCGGTATGTCCATTTTATTTTTTCCCGCCATTGCAACCAGATGAATCTTGTGCGGACCGTATTGCAAATTCCGGACGCCATGCTCTTCCATACAGTCCGAATGCCAGTGAATCGTCCGGTTCAGATAGTCCGTTTCAATGCCGACAATGGCTTCGATCATCATGGCAGTCGGCCCCAGTGCGCTCCATCCGCAGAAACGATCCCGGACAAGCCGGTATCCCTGGTCTCTCCCGGAATAACGTTCGGACTTGTATACCAGCGAGGGCGTGTTTTTTTCCGGAGAATAGGCTTCCCAAATGGAATGAGGTTCAAATTCCCGGTATACCTCATTCATCATGCGGATATGTTTCCATGCAATATCTCGCGCAAGCGCATATTCTCCGCAGCGAAGCAGTCCGCGTACAACCATATAATTGGTCGGAGCCCACACCCCGCCCTGCCAGTATATGCCGTCCGCCGAGTATGCCGGACTGTCATAGGAAAGGGAAGGCACCGGATGCGGCCGGTTGAACTCATTCGGATTCCGAAGATGTTCCACAAGACGTTTCCGTTTTGACGGATCGCAGGCTCCAGCGAGCATCGGCCAGAAGGATGCCACGGTTTTTACCGAGGAATAATAGGCCAGATAATCTTCCGTATCCAGTCCCTGAAGCAGCAAATCCAGATAAAAGCCTTCTTTTTCACACCAATGGCGATCATTGATGAATTCAATCCGTTCGGTGTATTTCCCGTTGAATTCACTTTCGGTGGATGTATCATCAAGGATTGCCGCAAGTTTTGCGATGGACTCGGCCGCTAGCGCCTGCTGCGAAGCAAGATCAATCCAGCCGACGTCGTTTCCGAATTTGTTTCGGCGTGCCGTCCGTGGCGAGTTGTCCATGCCGGCGGCCGCGCCGTCGCTGAACCAGTAAGTCCCATCTTTGCGGCGGCGGTTTGTTTCTATCCAGCGATCGAGCCGGATCAGATGTAGCAGAACATGTTTGACCCGTTCGACATTTCCGGTCTGCCGGACATAGTCATATTCGCTCCATGCGGCGAGCGGCGGATTGATATTGTCACGCACCCCGGCAAAATCGGGAATTTTTCCCTCAATCAAGTTGAAGCATCGCGGAATATACCCGTCCTTCCGTTGCACCGCATAAAAATGATCAAGGGATTCGATTCCCGGAAACGCCTCAGGCGCGAACTTGGTAAACTGCGACATGAAACAACTGTCCCAGAAAAAAACATCGGTAGGTGAAAAACCTTCCTTCAGGAACCGTTTGACCGGTCCGTCCGGCGTTTCGACAATGTTTTCCCGGGCCAGTCTCCAGGCTTCCGCGGCCAAGCCTCGGACAGCGCCATAGCCGGGATAAATGATTTCAGGAAGGAACCGGTTTTCCATCGAAAGATCTTCCTCTCATATATTGTGCGGACGCCGCACAATTAAAAATTCTATCGGATTGAATAAATTCATCATTTTTTCAAGAACTGTCTTTCATTCTGATCCGGGTTCACGGGGATAGGCATGAGTCAGTTTGACATCCATACATTTTCGAATCAGGTCAAGATCGGCCCCGTAGACTTCATATTGTTCATACAGCGTGCTGAGAACGGACATCAGCTCATTGGAGAGCATGCTTTCGGAATAAGTGATGTCGTCTTTCCGCGGAAAGAAGTGTCCGAAATCCTCCCGGTAAAACCATGCATGATCGCTTGGTTTCATGTCCGTGCGAGGCGATATCGCCCCCGTCATAGCAACGATTTTCTTCTGATGCTTTCTGGAAAGCAACTCCTTGAGCAGCATCCATATCCGTTTTTTTTCATTTGAAGAAACCGAGGGATTGACAAAAGTCTGCAAGGCAATCGGCGTCACCCGTAGGATCCGCCGTGTCCCCGCCATCCGGGGAACGATCCTGAATTTTTCGTCGCCGCAGCCGAAGTTGCGCTGATGCTGCACGGTCACCCATGAACCGATATTGACTTCAAAGACGCTTTTCCCCTGAAGGAAATACAAGTCGCCGCTTTTGGTACTTTTGAATTCCCGGAGGATCTGAAACATCCGCAGTCCGGTGGGGGTGGTAAAAAATGGAATTCGGAAAACGCTATCGAAATTCTCCCTCTCTTGAAGCATCAGAAGAACCGCCAGATCGAACATTGGGAAGCTCCAGAGCTCATCCGGTCGAATTGATTTGCAGGAAGGAATGATTCCCTTTTCCTTGCAACGCGACAGGAGTTCTTCCCACCATTCGAGGGTGGAGAAAGAGGAAATTCTGTTTTCAAAGGAAAGCTCTTTCAGCCGTTTCGGATTGATCGCGCCCTGATAGGTGAACAGAAAAAAAGGCAGCTGAAGATTGCTGTTCCGCAGATTCGGCACGTCCCGGAACTGCCGCATGAATTCGGAATAATCATCGAATCCAGAATAATCCAGCAGGCACCCCGACATTTTCATCCACGAATCGGTTTCGGTGATGACAACCTTATGTTCCTGGACATTGGTCTGAAAATCGTTTCCTTTGATATCCTTCACCTTTATTTTCAGGTGCAGATCGTTCTTTCTGGAAATTTCATCCAGAAGCATTTGGAGCTCCGGCAAGTCGAACGAGCTTCCCGTCACAAAAAAATCAACCTCAAGATCGTCCCCTCCGTTCAAAAAGGAACCAATTCCATTCTGGATGATGATTTTCCCCTCGTGTTCCATATTCTTGAACGCCCTCTGTGCAGAGGAATAGGGAATGTTGAACTGCTGGCAGATATCTTCATATTTAGGCAGTCTGTCGCCGGGCCGAAGTTTTCCTTCCGCAACCTGTTTATCAAAGTAATTTGAGATTTTTTCTGTAATTGTCATAAGACTCCTTCTAAACAGCTATCGCATTACCTTATTATATTCCATCCGTGATGTTTTGTCAAGATTGAAAGTTAAAAAAATGGATATTTTTCTGCAATATATATTTCCTGTTTCTCTTTTAACCACGAATGCCGCGGATGGGCGGTTCACTGACAGGTCAGTCTATTTCAGGAAACAGATATCGGAACCGGGCGCGGATTTTCCCGGAGAATGAATGCTGTTTCAAGAATTCATGTGACGGCACGACGGAGACTGTCGAGGATAATCAGCAGGACTCCGGACAACAGAAGCCCGAACGCGTACCATGCGGAACGGGGCGTCCGCGCCTTCTCCGTAAAGCGTCCGGCAAGGAAAAACAGCGCGATGCTGATCCCTTGTGCCGCCGGATAGCCGATGGAGGCGCATTTCGCATCCGCAAGATCGTTCAGGCCGTTGTAGAAAAACAGGAGCGCGGCCAGATTGCATCCGCCGAACAGTGCGGCATAAAACAGAATCGAACCGTTGAAACGAGGCATTTTTCGTCGGAAGGAGAGATCCGCACCCGCCGCCAGCAGGATGCCGACCTGGGTCAGCGCCATCCGTTTGAGTCCGGTCATTCCCTCAATTTGCAAATACGACGGCAGACTGGCGAACGATTGCGCCATGCCTGAAAGCAGAAACGCACCCAACGTCGGACGGAGCCACTCCCAGCCCGATGCCGTTTTGGTCGACCGGAAAACGGAGAACACGCAAAGTGCCGACAAAATCACCGTCAGCCCTGAAATCCGGAGTCCGGAGGCAGCCTCCCCGAACAGGACGATTCCGACCGCGAACGGAAGCGTCATGGAACTCTGTGTAAAGGCCCATACGACACCATTGTTGCCGGAAGCCATTGCCCGCTGAACCAGCGTCAGCATTCCATAGTTGGCCGCGCCCGCCGCCATCAGACAGGCGATCTGAAAAACCAGCCCGATCCCTCCGCCCGAAACGCCCGGTTGATAGAAAAGAATCCCGGCAGTGACCAGAAGCACCATTACGGCCGAAACCGGCTGGATGAGCTTCATGTCCAAATTCCGGGCCGCGGCGCGTGCGACGATGGCCGCGAGGCCTGCCCAGAAAATGCCTGTCGCCAGCAGGAAAACGAGTCCGCGGATCATGCCCGGAAATCCGGGATTTCCGCCGGAACACCGCGAAGATCCGCCGATTGCTCGGAAAGCAGTCCCGCGGCAGTCCAGTTCAACGCCCGCTCCAGTGAAAGTTCTGGACGGGCATTTTCGGTCACGGCCCGTGCGAAATCGTTGAACATGACGCCGACGCCCTCATTGTAGACTCCGTATCGGCGGAGAGCCTCCTCCGGGAGCCAGCCTTCCGATTCATCGGGGAGGAATTCGGTCATGTCGAAAAGGTTGATCCATTCCTCCGATCCGCATCGCCCCTTCAGACAGACTTTATGCGAGTTGTCACGGACTTCCCGGCGGTCGCCCTCGTGATACGGTCCCGGATAACTGCGGCCTCCTTCATACACGCCGTCCGTTCCCTGAATGGCGTAGAAGAGATAGTTGTCCGGACGCCGTGAAAGGAAGTCCTGCCGGAGCCGGATCAATTTTTCGGAAGACGTTTGTAGCAGCAGGTTGCAGGTGTTGTCGGCCCGCAGCCCCCAACTCCGGGGATAGGAACCGCACCCCACGCACGAAACCCGCCGGACCGGTTCATAACCGAACGCCTGCATCAGGGGGCCGAGCGAGTGGGTGATGTAGACGTGTCCCCGGTGCATGTGGTAGACGTTCTGCCGCCAGCCGCCGATATAGGGGAATCCGGCGCGCATGTGGAAATTCATGAGGTAGTCGCCTTCCGCGTAGTAAATCTCGCCGAAGAGTCCCGCCTTGACCATTTTCATGACCATGTTCCACGCCCGGAGGTAACAGTAGTTTTCGGCGAGCATGTAGACTTTGCCGCTTTCATGCTCCGCCTTCAAGAGAGGTGCGGCGTCCCGCAGATCCGTCAGAACCGTCACCTCCGAAAGGACGTGCTTTCCGGCCCTCATCGCCCGGATGCAATGCTCCGCGTGCGACGGAATCGGAGTCGCCACATAAACGGCGTCAAGGGAGGCGTCGGCGAGCATGGACTCATAGTCGAAATACACGTTTTCCGCACAGAGTTTTTGAGCGCTGGACTCCGCGAGCACCTTGTCCAGATCGCACAGAGCGGCGATTTTCACACCGGAGGCATACCTGACCGCGATTTCCGCGGCACAATATCCGCGATGAAGACCGAGAACACCGATTCGGACGGGATTCATGGAAAGCCTCCTTTTCTTCTCAGTGGAAATCGGGAATTTCGACGGGCGTGCCGTCCAAGTCGGCCGACTGTTCGGACAGGATACCGGCCGCCGTCCAGTTGAGCGCGACGTCCAGCGGAATCGGCGTTTCGGTATTGTCGAAAATCGACTGTGCGAAAGCGTCGAACATCATCGCGGTTCCTCCGTTGTAGCTGTTGTCGACCAGTTCCGGCGGAACCGCTTTCCATTCGTCGGGCAGATATTCGCTGAAGTCCTCCAGGTTCTTCCACTCACCTTTCTTGCAGATTCCTTCGAGGTAGATCCGGTGATCCCCTTCTTGAATCTTCGGATCGAAAGCGCCATGCAGGCTGTGGGTTCCTTCATACGCTCCTTTTGTTCCCTGGAATCCGTAGTAAAGAAAGTCATGCGGACGGGGCGAAAGGAAATCCTGCCGCAGATGAATCAGCTTGCCGGACTCAGTCTTAAGGTTCAGACAGCAGGTGTTGTCGGCGCGAAGCCCCCAGCTCCGCGGATGCTGGCCGGAACCGACGCAGGAGACTTTCCGCAGAGGCTCGTTGAAAAGCATGGTCAGCGGACCGAGCGAGTGGGTGATGTAGACATGCCCCCGGTGCATGTGGTAGACGTTCTGACGCCAGCCGCCGATATACGGATAACCCGGACGGTCGGTAAAGTCCATTAGATAGTTGCCTTCCGCATAGAAGATCTCGCCAAAGAGTCCCGCCCTGACCATGCCGAGAGCAATATTCCATGAACGCAGCCAACAGTAGTTTTCCGCCATCATGTATTTTTTGCCGCTTTCGCGGACTGCCCGGCTGAGCGATTCACAATCCCGCAGATCGGTCAACGAGGTCACCTCGGAAATAACGTGTTTCCCCGCCGACAGAATCCGGCGGCAATGTTCGGCATGCGACGGAATCGGTGTCGCCGCGTAGACCGCCTCGATGTCGGCGTTCTCCAGCATCTCTTCCAGCGAGTTGAAAGTCTTCACTCCGGGAACGACTCGTGAAGCGCCTGCGAGACGCTCATTGTTAAGGTCGCAAACCGCCTCAATCGATATCTTCCGGGAGAGCTTTTGAATCCACGACGCCGCATCGGCGCCGCGTCCGAGCCCGACAATACCCATTTTGAGTTTCCGCATTTCCATATTCTCCTCTTTATCGGGCCTCTTCATTTTTCTTTTCGTTCAAAAACCGGATTCCTTTCATCAGGGTTCCGGCGGCATCTTCCAACGTTTCTCCCGCCGGAAATTCCAACGAACATTTTCCCTTGTATCCGTAACGGTCCAGCAGACGGAACACCTCCGGAAAGTCGATCTGTCCTTCGCCGTAGGGGATCATGCTGTTTCCCGGAGCCGCGTCCCGCAGATGCACGTGCGCCAGCCGGGACCCGACAAAGGCGAGGACTTTCTCGACGGAGGCTCCGGCAAAAGTGATGTGCGCCACATCCAGAGTACAGAGGAGGCGTTCGGGCATGTAGGCCCAGTAGGTCTGAATCTGTTCGAAACGCTCGGAAAGGGTATTCCGGTGGGGAGCCTCCACGGAAAGCCGTATCCCATATTCATTCCACGCGATCAGGCTCATCGTCTCATAATAGGCAGCAATCTTCCGGAGGGTGTCAATCGTGTCCGCTCCCGCAGCCGCGCTTCCGCACCCAAGCGTGACGACTTCCGCCCCGTAACGGCGCGCCAGCCGAAGTCCGTTCAGATGGGTTCTATACGAAACATCCTCATTCTGCGGGTCGTATCCGGCGCCGATATTGAGTGCGTGGACATGGATTCCGGCATGGGTGGCTTCCTCTGCCTTTTCGTCCATCTCCCGCTCCGTCATGTCCTTCAGATGCAGAAAATGGGGAGTGAATTTCCCTGCAATGGTGACTTCCATCTCGTCAAGGCCATTCTTTTTCACTTGCTCAAGGGCTTCTCTCAGAGGAAAGTGTCTGAAAACCATGCTTGCCGCGATCAGTTTTCCGGTGTACATCATAATCTCCTTATTCTTCCGTTCAGAGGTGCGAGCCGGTTGGATTTTTCCTCCGGCCTTGTTCATAATTTACCCTTTTTTGCCCTGGAAACCTTGACTATTTCGACAAAATACGGTATATTTTCGACAAAACGGAGATATGTGTCATGGAGAATCTTCATCTGCCCGAAGGAACGTCCGGCATTGAGTTGAAGTTGTGGAAGACTCTGGCTCCGGCCAAAGGCATGCACCGGCACTCTTTTTATGAACTGGTGTATATTTACACCGGAAAAGGCAAGCACATCACGGAACAGGGCGAATACGACATCGGCCCGGGTGACATCTTCGTCGTTCCTCCCGGTGCCGCCCATTCCTACAGTGACCGCCACAACGTCTCTCTCATCAACATCATGTTCGACATGAAAAAAATGCCGTTCGTCGCGGAGCTTCTCCGGGACGAGCCCGGATTCCATGCTTTTTTCGCGACCGCGCCGAACGTTCGTGACGACTTCCGTTTCCGGAACAAGCTGACGCTTTTCGACGAGGACCGCGAATCTTGTGAGAAACTGACGCACGGACTCGACTACGAATTCCGCTCCAAACTTCCCGCATGGCGACTGAACCTGTTTGCACTCCTGGCCGAACTTTTCGTCCTGATTGACCGGGCCTGCTGTTCCAAACGCTACAGCGGTCCCCGCAACCTCGTCCTGCTGGATAAAATCATGCTTCTGATGCGCGCGGAAATGAAAAAGAATCCTTCCATCCCGGATATTGCAGCCCGGTGCGGAGTCTCGCTTAAAACGATGGAGCGTCTGTTTGCCGGGGCCATGCAATGCTCTCCGCTTGCGTATCTGAACGAACTCCGATTGAAGGATGCTGCAAAACGTCTCCTCGAAACCGATCAGACGGTCGGCCTTATAGCGGCGGAATCTGGATTTCCGGACAGCAATTACTTTACCAAACGCTTCCGTGCCGCCTACTCCATGCCGCCGCGTGAATATCGTCGGCTTCACGCAGTGAAAAACCCTCGTTAAAAATTCCAGTCTGGAAAATTGCGGTTAGCCCCGAAAGCCGGACATGGTTGCATTGGTGTAAAAAAGGTCATAAATTTCAGCGTTTAATTTTTACACTAAAGGGGCAGGCGAAATGAAAAGAAGCGACGAGAGATATTATGAGAGACACAAAAGACTGATGCTTGAATCAAAGTCAGTCCAAGTCAAGGGCTAAGCGCAGTACGTAGTAGTCGTAAAGGCTTGACGTTCCTTCAGAACAAAATGGCCACCTGATGGGCTAGTAGTCGCCATGAGGATTGGCTTTACTTTACTTCTCCTGCGGGACCAAAGAAAGCCGCATCCTTTGGGCACGATAATTTACTCCTATTTAAAACGTATCGTTATAGATCGTTATATTTACTCCCGCATCGTTTTGAAAATTAACCAAATTACAGAATAAGCAGAAATAGGCAAAAACATCAACACGAAAACAATAATTTTAATAAATTCAATCTGCTTGATATAAGAAAGTTATGCATATAGACAATAAAAGACAGGTATTGCGATGATCGCAATCACGACGAGGAGTTCTATAAGTGTGAAATTTCCTGCGGATGTTTTTTTCATTTCATGTCTCCGGGTTCAAATTTTTCCAGTTTGGTGTTTTGGAATTTTACGATCGGCTTTTGGTCCGCGCCGGTTCTGTTTGAGTTCACCCACGATTTTTTCATGTTTTCCGTCGGCGGGGACCAGCCACCCGTAGTCGGCGGGATTCCAGTTGCCGAGAACGAAGATCATCTGCATGAAATGCGGGGCAACCCAGAAAACAGACCGGTTTTGTCCGTTTTCCTGAAAAGCGCGTTCGATGCTGATTCTGGAACGGCTGTTTTTCGTAAGTCCGAATCTTTTCAGCGGCAGAGTGAGACGCACGGAGTTGCCGTTTGTTTCCGCTTTCAGGTCCACCGGACGCTGTCTGTATGACACACGGCCGTCCGGCCATACGGTGATCCGTTCCGGCCAGTGGAAGCGCAGCGGTTCCCAGAGAATCTGGAAACGGTCATTTTCACGGACGCGGTCATAGAAGAGGGTCAGATAGAGGTTTTCGGAATCGGATTCCGCCTTGAACTCGGTATAGGGGACGGGCTCCTGCACTTTCACGAACCTTTCGTGCATATACGCCCCCTCCCAGGTCACTTCGCGATACCCGAAACGGGACATCCTTACCGGTTTTCCGCCGATGAGCGCCGCCGGGCCGCGCGTCTTCTCTCCGGTGGCTTCGGGGAAGGGGATGCCGTCCGCCGCCAAGGTCCGTTCCGCTTCCGGAAAGTCGCGGTCCAGAATTTTCCGCAGATGCCGGATGCGGGCACGGATCAGCGCCGGAGTGAATTTATAGTCGGTTGCCTCCGAATGATAACCGAGTCCCGGATTGCGGGCGATGAGCGGCAGCATCGCGAGAGAGCGCTGAATCGCATTCAGAACGATGGCGCGCATCCGCTCCAATCCCTTTCCCGAACCGTTCAGCAGTTTTTCACGCAGGGAATAGAATTCAAAGATTTCCGCCGCGTCCTCAAAAATGATTCCGACGGCTTCCGCGACTTCGATTTCACGTCTCTGTTTTACGGACACCCTTGCGTTTTTCAGAGTCCTGAACAGTTCAACACCCTGATTCCACCGCGATGCCATTTTCCTGATGGCCGCGGACATTTCCGCGAGTGTAAAGCCCTCATCGTGCTGTTCCGGCGGAACGGTGCATTCACAGATGCGGTCTCCCGGAGGTGCATACAGGTTGTTCCAGCTGGGCGCCAGCCGTTGATTCACCGGTTTCAGATGAAGTTTCCAGACAATCGAATCGTGCATCGGGCCGATATAGGCCAGCACGTTCACCATCGGATAATGGGAGAATGCTTCGGAGAAAATCTTCCAGGCCCTCGCGGCTGTCGGAGCATCCATTCCCCAGTGGATGCGGGCCAGTTCCAGCAGGAATTTATTTTCGTCGGCGGGGAACGGATCGCAGGAGAGACGCCCTGCCGCCTCCGTCATCAGCGACGGATAACTGCCGAAGTACCATCCTGCGGAAAATCCGCTTACATTCAGTTTGCGCATTTCGCGGAATTTCCGATACAGCAGGGCCGGAACCGGCAGATACTGCGTGGTGGCGATTTCCGTGGAACAGCTGACCTGAAGTTTTGCAAAATAATCGGTGCCGGCCTTCCGACAGCGTGCGGCGCACGACTTGAAAAAGTCGCTCGGTCCGACGAAAGAAAGCCAGTAATCGGTGATTTTCCGGTTTTTCCCATATTGCTTCATTTCCCCGTAAGACTCGAAATTTTGCATGAGCGCAACGCCTTCCGGCATGTGCGAGGCCCCTTCCAGCGCCGCCTCATAGCTCCAATAGGAAATCTGCGTGTACGGCCAGGAGACCAGCCGGGCTCCGGGCGCGGCGGCTTTCATTCCCGCATTCAGAGCCCCAAGCGATTTTCCGTGCGCCTTCCACTGCGGGGCATCTCCGCAATGCGGACACTGAACGCCGGGGACATTGCAGCAGAGGGTGGTCCATTCGCCGACGCTGAGGTCGATGATTCCGCCAAGGCCCGGGGCGTCGGTGAAAAGATGATGGGTGATTTCGTAAAGGTGCCGCTGCGCGGTGTCGGAATCTGAGCAGAAGGCAAATTTTCCGGGAACCGGCGTCCCGCGCAATTCCGGATATTTCCGGAGCACGGGATCGTCCTCCGCAAAGGCGATCGGTTCGATACAGAAAATGTAGGCCCTGATTCCGTAGTTTGCGCATCGCCGGATGATGTCTTTCAAACGTCCGATCCGATGTTTCCGGTTTGCGTCTTCCGGCAACAGGAAAGAATAGCTGATTTTTTTGAAATCGCTGGAAACCCATATTCCGTTGATTCCGCTCCGGGCCAGTTCGTTCAAATAGCCGTCCGGGTAGAAATTGAAGTCGTCCATCAGTTCGTCATGATACAGAGGGGGACGGTTGATCGGCGCCATGAAGGAACGTCCTATGCGGTCGCGGACGACGGCGTGACATTCCGTGGTCCCGAGCGGACGTCCGCTTTCCAGCAGGCCGGACAAGCGGTAAAGTCCCCGCCGCATCCCTTCCACGGACCCCGCTTCGACAATGCATCGTTCCGGTTCGACGGTAATCCGGTTATATTCGAAAAGCCCGGATTTCACCATCCGGACCTTGACCTCGCCCGGATCATGACGCATCAATTCAATCCATGCGGTCGTCAGTTCCTCCGGCAAGTCCGGTTTCCGGGAAGTTTTGCTCATCCCGCCGGGAAAAAGTTTTCCGAATATTTTCCCGGCGATCTCATGCTGTTTTTCATGCATCTGACAAACTCTCCGAATTTGTTTTCTGTTCTGTTGATATTTTTATTATAACGGTTATCTTACCGATTAACAATAGGACATTTTACTGATTTATCGTGAAATAGACAGAATAACAAGGCAATTCTACAGATGC
>CAYWZD010000004.1:34660-37765 GCA_964462755.1 uncultured Victivallales bacterium
TCCTGTCCGGAACGCATGGAAATGTATTGGGTGAACTTCAATGCCTTCATCCAGAATTCCACCCTCGATATTTTTTCGGTGGTCCACACCCAGTATGAACTTCCAGTTCAGGACGAGGTCCTTTCCCGTAAATTGTATGAATCCATCATCCCGCATTATCAGATCGGGATTCGGGCCGGAATGCCGATTTCAATGTCGGCCGAGTTTGCAAGCCGGGCTGCCCTCATGCTGCTGGTTCATCCGTTTCTCGAAAAATCCGGACAGCACAGCAAGCAGTCTTTTGAGCGGCAAAGCAAGTTTTTCGGACTGCTTCAATACATCGAAAAGAACGTCGATCATAATTTCACCTTGAAGGAACTGGCGGCGCAATTTCACTTGAACCCGACTTATCTGACGAACCTCTTCGCCGACTGCATGGGAATTTCGCTTGTCCGTTACTGCAATACGCGGAAACTGGGGTATGCGCTGGTCCTTCTGTCCACAACCAGTCAGTCGATTTCCGAAATCGCCTATTCGCTGGGGTTTGACGACATCAATAACTTTTCCCGTCTTTTCAAACGGCACTATGGAATTTCTCCCCGCAATTTCCGTCTGAACAACAAACCCGGATTATTGTCCGAGCTCTACCGGGCGGGGCATTGAGATGCCTTGCCGGAGCTTCAGAAAATGTCGTCCTGTTTCTTGACTTCCACCGTGATGTCCTTGAACTCGACCGCGTCCTTTGTTTTCGGACTCACGAGAATCATGGGGCGGAAGTAGACCGAACCCGGCCACCATTTGCCGGTGTGGTTCGGGTTTTTTGCATCGCTGATTCCGCTGATGACGCCGGACATTTTTGTCCATTCGCCGGGGATAGGTTTCCGGAATACGAACAGCGGACTGCTGTAGATATGCTGGCGGACTTTGGTTCCCGCGGGCCATGCCTTCTTCATCGGTGTTTTGAGCGTCACTTCGTAAGTCCCGTCTTTCGCCGTGATTTCGTTGATGCAAACCGGGAGGACTTCACGATTGGGCAGATCCGACAGGTCATCCTTGACGTTGAAGGCGATCGATCTTGCCGTTTTGCGCCATTTCGAGGCGTCTTTCAGGTGCAGCACCGTGTCGCCGACAGCGGCAGGCGCGGCCAGTTCCGTTTCCGTGCCTTTGACATAAATGACCTCATACGGCTGAATCTCCTTTTTGTCGGCGTCGTAGACCGCGAAAGCGCCCACCACGTTGAGCGGTTTGGACGGTTCGGCGGGACCTTTCATTTCGAACCGGAGCGTGTATTGGGCGGTCGGCTCGATTTTCGTCATTTTGGTGGAGACGATTCTCCATTGGTCCTGATAGGTCAGGATGCCGTCCTTGAAGGCTCCCTTGTTCCAGTTCCAGTCTTCTGGCTTGTTGAATTCGAGTGTCTGGGCGCCCGCGCCGAGAGCGAGAAGCGCAAGTGAAACGGTCATGGAAAATGTTTTCATATTGTCTCCGTGGTTATTTCAGGATCAATGTTTTGAAAAGCGAGGAATCGTTTCCGCCCGCGACGCCTTCCGTGAGGGCGATCCAGTATTTCGCCTGACGGTCGTCTTCGCGGTTGTTGTCCATCACGATAAAGCTGAAGCGCACGCCGTCGCCCGGCTTCGGCTGGAGACCGAGTTCCGCCCAGGGAACGGCGACTTCATAGAGGGTCGTCTTATCTTTTTTCGAACGGGTCACGGAGGTGGGGAAAGCGACCGGCCCGGCCGGATTTTTCCCTCCGTTCCAACGGAACATTTCCTTCCCTTTTTCCGTCAGCGCCAGCCCGAAATTATACTCCTGTTTTCCGAATGCGGTGTTTTCCGTCCGGGCGCGGACGCGTTTCGGAGTCATGTTACGGGTGGAGATCGCAAACTGGAGCACGTCTTCCTTCCAGATATTCGAACCGCTGTTGCGCTGGAGGTGCTTCGGGTCCCTGACCTTTACCGCAAGATAAAGATTGTCGGAATCGTATGCGATCCAGTATTGCGCGGAAATATCCGAACCGTCGAGCTTGAAGAGATTCATTTCCGGAATCATGGCCGACTTCGGGAAAACATTGTCGGGGGTCACCAGTTTTCCGGACGGGAGTCCGGCAAACCACGAGCCGGTTCCGTTGAACACCGGTTTTGCCGTCAGCCTCGGAACTGGAATGAAATCGAGGTTGAGCGGCGCTTCCAGACGTTTGCCGTCGGAGGTGATAATCGTCGCTGTTTTCGTTCCGGCTGCTTCCGGGGAGATCTTTTCCGTCAGAATGGACGATTCCAGGGGCGGAAGAGTGAAGGCGGTTTTGCTTCCGCCGGGCATTTCCAGCGTTCCTTTCAATTCGCGGTTCTCCAGATTCCGCAGGAAAACGAGTGCGGTATCGTCGCTGTTCCTGTATCCCTGGCAGACAGCCGGAACCAGATTCGGAAGTTCGGCCTTTCGGATGGCTTCCGCCAGCTTTGCGGGGGATGTCTTCAAGGAAATATAGACAGGGGACCCGGTGAGCACCAACGTATTTTTTCCGCTTTTGAGCGTTGTCTTGTTGCCCATCATGTCGGTTGCCGCGGATGAACCGGGAAGGACGAGACTTATTTTCACCGGTTCGTCGATGCTCCAGAGAGCGGCGACGGCCGAGCCGTCCGGCTTGTGGAAAGTGTAGCAGTAGACATTCGAGCCGAGGATGATTTCGTCGTCGGGTTTTGCGAAGGCGAGTTCCCTCGCGGCCACGGCGTAGGCCACTCCGGCGGGTTTCGGAACGCTGGCATATTTTCCGTTTTCATCGTTGACGGTTTTCCAGCCGATCGACATTTCCATGAGCGGTTTGGACGGGTCGGCCTTTTTGGTGTTCAGCCGCCAGATTGCGCCATAGGTCGAGGCCATGTGCCAGGAGGAGAAAGGAGACGGGGCCGATTTGTTGATGATGAGGCTCCGGGCGGTGTAGTCGGCCACCTGCTTTGCGATGGGCGCGTCGAACGGTGCGAAATAGTCGTAGCAGTATCCCCGCTCGGCATTGATCACGAAGCCGGGACGTTTGTAGGAGGCGGAAAGTTTGGCCGTGTCGATCAGAAAATTGCGGAGCCCGTCTTCCGGCAGAGGGAAGGGGCCTGTGACTCCGTTCCAGTTGCCGTT
>CAYWZD010000005.1:0-32029 GCA_964462755.1 uncultured Victivallales bacterium
GTCAAGCCCAATCGTATTTCATTGCCCACTCATTTCAACTTTTGACGGTCGCACCGTAATACGCGCGCCGGTGGATTTTCCGCGTTTTTTCTGAATTCCCCTTGATTCGGCAGGGTCTCCGTCTTATATTCTCCTGATGCTGTGTTTGTCGATGAAGGCGAAAGGATGTTTATTATGAATACGGATGAATTCAGGACGGAAACCGACAGCATGGGGCCGATTCAGGTTCCCGCTTCGAAATACTGGGGAGCCCAGACTCAACGATCCACGGTTTACTTCAATATCGGGGTGGATCTGATTCCGGAGGAGGTCATCCGCGCGCTCGCGATCGTGAAGAAGGCCTCCGCGCTGGCCAATATGGACATGGGCTATCTGGACCCGAAAATCGGACAGGCGATTTGTTCGGCCGCGGACGAGGTTCTGGCCGGAAAGCTGGACGGCAATTTCCCGCTCAAGGTGTGGATGACCGGCAGCGGAACGCAGTCGAACATGAATCTCAATGAAGTGATTGCCAACCGGGCGTCGGAACTGCTCGGCGGCGTGCGCGGGACAAAGAAACCGGTCCATCCGAACGATCACGTCAATATGTCGCAGTCCTCCAACGACACCTTCCCGACCGCGATGCACATCGCCGCCTGCCGGGCGGTCACGGAGCGTCTTCTGCCTGTTCTGGAAGATCTTCATACCCAACTGGAAGGGAAGGCGGGGGAATATGCGGACATCGTCAAGATCGGCCGGACGCACCTTCAGGACGCCGTGCCGCTGACCCTCGGACAGGAATTCTCCGGATATGCCGCCCAGCTGTCGTATGCGCTGGAACGCATCCGCAAGGCCCTGCCAGAACTGCTGGAACTGCCGCTGGGCGGAACCGCGGTGGGAACGGGACTCAACGCGCCGGTCGGATTTGCGGAGAAGGCGGCGGAGAAAATCGCATCTCTGACGGGACTCCCGTTTACCTCCGCGCCCAACAAGTTTGCTCTGCTGGCCGGACACGACGCGGTGGCCGCGATGTCCGGAACACTTCGGACATTGGCCTGCGGTCTGATGAAGATGGCCAACGACATCCGCTGGCTGGCGAGCGGTCCGCGCTGCGGGATCGGCGAGCTGGTCCTGCCGGAAAACGAACCGGGTTCTTCCATTATGCCGGGCAAGGTCAATCCGACCCAGTGCGAGGCGCTGACCATGGTCTGCGCCCAGGTGATCGGGCTGGACACGGCGATCGGTGTGGCGGCGTCGCAGGGGAATTTCGAGCTGAACGTCTACAAGCCGCTGATGATTTTCGATCTGCTTACGGAAATCCGTCTGCTTTCGGACTCCGGGCACAACTTCAATGAATTCGCCCTCAAGGGGCTTCAGGCCGACGAAAAACGGATCGGCGAACTGGTGGAAAAGTCGCTGATGCTGGTGACGGCGCTCAGTCCCCGGATCGGCTACGACAACGCGGCCAAGATCGCCAAGATGGCCCACCGCGACAGCAAGACTCTCAAGGAAGTCTGTGTCGCAGAGGGATTTCTGACGGCGGAAGAATATGATGTCGTCGTGCGTCCGGAAAAGATGACTTCGCCGCAGTAAGGCAGGAATAGCCGGGCGGCGGAGCGAAGCGTTTTTTTTCTCTCTCGAATTTCTGTAAAACGCACAATAAAAAGTGTCTTTCTTACGTTCCTTTTTGAAGCAAATATTATTTATAGTTTATGGAGAGAACCGTTTTATGAAAAAGTTGCTGCGCTACCTTCTTTTCTTTGTCCTTCTGGCCGGATTTGTCTACCTCGGATACTTCGCCTACCGGAAATACGCGGGACAGAAGGAAAGGACCGTTTTCCGGACGGCGAAGATTGAAAAGACGGATCTGATCCGTTCCATCACCGCGACGGGAACGGTGGAACCGGAAGAACTGGTCAACGTCGGCGCCCAGGTTCAGGGGATGATCACGCAGTTCGGGATCGACCGCGACGGAAAGGCCGTGGACTACGGCTCTCGAGTCAAGGCGGGTTCCGTTCTTGCCCGCATCGACGATGCTCTCTATGCGGCGGATGTGAAGTCCGCAAAAGCCGCGAAACTTCAGGCGGAGGCCTCGATCACCACGGCGAAAGCGAATATTCTTCAGGCGGAGGCCAAACTCGAGCTGGCCCAGCTGAACATGAACCGTGCGAAGCAGCTCCTGCCGACGAACGCGATCGCCAAGAGCACCTATGACAGTGAACTGGCGGACTATCATGTGGCTGTGGCTACGGTGGCGTCCGCGCGAGCCACTCTGGAACAGGCGCAGGCTCAGCTGGCGTCCGCGAATGCGACGCTGGAACGGGAGGAGCGCGACCTTTCGTATTGCGTCATCAGCTCGCCCGTGGACGGCGTGATTATCGACCGCCGCGTCAATATCGGCCAGACCGTGGTGTCCAGCATGAGCGCCCCGAGTCTGTTCCTGATCGCGAAAGACTTGCGCAAAATGCAGGTCTGGGTGTCCGTGAACGAGGCGGACGTCGGCCAGATCAAGGTCGGGCAGAATGTGATTTTCACCGTCGACGCGTTTCAGAACCGCGAGTTCAAGGGAAAAGTCCACAAGGTCCGCCTGAATGCCACCATGTCCTCGAACGTCGTGACCTACGTGGTGGAAGTGGAAACGGACAACTCGGACGGGGTGCTGCTGCCCTATCTGACGGCCAATGTCAAATTCATTCTGGCGAGACGCAACGATGTTCTTGCCATTCCGAACGCGGCGCTCCGCTTTACTCCCGAACCGTCCGAAACGGTCAATGCCGATGTGATCGCCAAGGCTCAGAGTTCAATCAAGGATAAGGACCGAGTGCTCTGGGTGGTTGAAAACGAGATGCTCCGTCCCGTGGTTGTCCAGACGGGCATGAATGATGGCACCATGACGCAGGTCCAGTCCGAAAAAATCAAGGACGGGATGACGGTTGTTACCGGAACCGAAGTGTTGTCCGGGACGGAACAGGTTGCCACGACCCAGAAGAGTCCGTTCCTGCCGACGCCGCCGCGCCGCACCACCACCGGGAGACGGAACAGATGACTCTGATCGAACTCCGCGACGTCCAAAAGACCTATTTCCTGGGGGAGATCGACGTGCCCGTCCTGAAGGGAATTTCCATGCAAATCGACTCTGGGGAATATGTTGCGCTCATGGGAGCCTCCGGTTCCGGCAAAAGCACCCTGATGAACATTCTGGGGTGTCTGGACCGTCCCACCAAGGGGGACTATCTGTTCGAGGGGCGGGAAGTGGGACGTCTTTCAGGCGACGAACGGGCCAAGCTCCGGAACCGCCACATCGGATTTGTTTTCCAGAGCTTCAATCTTCTGCCGAGAACCAGTGCTCTGGAAAATGTCTGCATGCCTCTCTACTACACTGCCGGCAATCTTTCCGGGAAGGAAGTTATGGACCGCGGACGCGAGATGCTGGATCGGGTCGGACTGACCGACCGCATGCATCATGAACCTTCCCAGCTCTCCGGCGGGCAGCAGCAGCGCGTTGCCATCGCGCGGGCGCTGGTGAACCGGCCGCCGGTGTTGTTCGCGGACGAACCGACCGGAAACCTGGACTCCAAAACAAGTGTGGAAGTCATGAAGCTGTTCGAAAAATTGAATCAGGAAGGGATCACGATTATTCTCGTGACCCATGCAAATGAAGTAGCCTCCTGCGCGAAACGCACGATCCATATTCAGGACGGGCAGATCGTCAGCGGCGCTTACGGGGGAGAGTGAAAGATGTCGATCTGGAGAACCATGCTGGTGGCCTTGCGGGCCTTGCGGAGAAATCCGACGCGCGCCCTGCTGACCGCGCTCGGAATCGTGATCGGCATCGCGGCGGTGATCACCATGATGGAAATCGGCAACGGTTCCTCGACGGCGATCCGGCAGTCCATTGAAAATATGGGAGCCAACTCCATTCTGGTGATTCCCGGAGCGCCGAGGGTTCCGGGCGGCGTCCGCCAGAGCGCCGGCAGCGCCATTTCCCTGGTCCCGGAGGATTGCGAGGCCATCATGCGGGATTGTCCGGATGTGGCGGTTGCGGTTCCGATCGTCCGGGCTTCTTCGGTGCAGGCGGTCGTCGGCAACAAAAACTGGAACCCCCAGCAGTTCTACGGCACCGGACCGGACTACCTCACGATCCGCAACTGGAAGGTGGCCGACGGACGTAATTTTACCGAGCGGGAAGTGAATACCCGTGCGCGTGTATGTCTGGTAGGCAAGAAGATTGTTACGGAACTTTTCGACGGCAGGTCGCCGGTGGATTCCGAAATCCGCCTCAATAACGTGACTTTCCGGGTGGTCGGCGTTCTTCAGGAGAAGGGCGCCAATATGATGGGGTTCGATGAGGACGATGTGATCCTGGCTCCGTGGTCGACGATCCGTCTGCGGATCACCGGACTGAAGAAAGGCAGCGCCACCAATACGAAGAGCACGGCATCCACTTCCCCGAGCGCCCTGTATCCCGCCACCGGCGTGGCTTTCTATCCGGAGCAGGCCGACAATCTGGAGACGGACACCCTGCTGGCTCCCCGGTTCGCCCGGATCGATCAGATCATGCTGATGGCGTCCCATCCGAAAAAGGTCGACGAGGCGGTGGCCGAAGTGACGGCTGTCCTTCGCGAGCGTCACAATCTCCGGGAGGATCAGGATGACGATTTCTGGATTCGGAACTCCGCCGCATTCATGGACACCCTGAACAAGACCAGTTCGCTGATGACCAATCTTCTGATGGTGGTTGCGCTGATCTCTCTGGTGGTCGGCGGCGTGGGAATTATGAACATCATGCTGGTTTCCGTGACGGAGCGCACCCGCGAGATCGGATTGCGCATGGCGGTCGGCGCCCGTTCGCGCGACATCCTCAAGCAGTTCCTCGTGGAATCCATCATGCTGTGTCTGGTGGGCGGAATCGTCGGCATCATTCTCGGTCGCACGGCGGCGGTTCTGGTCAGAAGCCAGCTCGGCTGGCCGATCGAGCCGAGCCCCGGCGGAATGCTGACCGCGGTGGCCGTTTCCGCCGCCGTCGGGATTATTTTCGGATTCTATCCGGCATGGAAAGCCTCGCGGCTCGACCCCATCGAGGCGTTGCGCTACGAATAAGGCACTTCACTCCTGTTCCGCGACGATCATCTGATAGCCGGTCAGCCTCGGCAGAACCATATTCGCATAACCGTTTTCCAGCGTAAATGGAATTTCCTCTCCGGAAGGTGCAAGATATACTTTGCTGATCCGGCGGCTGTCCGTCCGGAATTGAACTTCCACGTCCACGGCGACCGACGGTTCCTCGATGATCTCCATCACGGCTCCGCGTTTTTCCGGCACATAGCAGAGAAGGTGGATCAGGGTCCGATTCTCCTGTGCGGTCAGTGTCGCGACTCCGTAGGAGGGCAGATTTTTCACCTTCAGGAGCGGGTCCGGCAGACATTGAGCCAGCACGTTTCCAAGAAGCTTCCTGTATGCCGTCGCGGCATGTTTGTAATAGTTCCGGGCAATCGGGAAAGCAAAGTGCCAGACGTTTTCCGATTCCGAGGCGATCAGCCCCGAATGTCCGCAGAGTTCTTTTTCCGGGATATACAGATATTCGTGTTTGTGGTCCCATCTCCCGAGATTGAAATAACCGCGTCCGAGTTCGATGAAGGAACGTCCTTTTTCCTTTGGAGACAGGGCGATTCCCGGTTCATATACGGTGATGCCCATGTCGGGAAGGTCTTTCGCAAGTTCCTTTTCCACATGGAGAAACGTATAGTTGAATTCCTCCGGACCGAGAATTTCGGCCGACTGCCTGAGTCCTTCCAGAACAAACCCGTTTTCATTCGTCAGAGATTCTCCTGACGAGATGATTTTCCCGCCCTGCGCCAGATACGTTTCGAGCTTTTGGACGAGGGCGGAGTCCGCCAGCACCTGATCCGGCAGGAACAGCAGTCTGTAGCCGGAAAAGTCGCTTTCACCGTCGATTACGTCATACTGGTATTTCAACTCCTGAAGCATGCGGGAGGCCCCCGGGAGAATGCCTTCCGTCTTTTCCCGCAAGGCGGAGTCTTCGCGCAGCCACGGGGCGAGAATGGCGATTTCCGTGACCGGTTTCGCCTTGTCCGTCCATGGATCGAGTTCGGCAATCCGTCCATAGACCCGTTCGATCATGTCGAATACCGGTTTTTCCAGCTTTCCGCGTGGATGAAGGTGATCCCCGATGCAGCAGGTCCCGGCGTTGGCGACGGAATGAATGCAGTCGTAAAAGAGGGCCGCTTCCGGACGCAATCCGCCGAGGTCGCCCCAGGAGCGCTGGAAACGTCCGGTCATGGTGTAACATGAAATTTTCCGGGCAAGGACCTTTGCCTTGTTCAACGCAGGCAGAAGCATTCCAGCCAGAATTGCGATAATCGAAATAACAACCAGCAATTCGATCAGTGTGAATCGTTTTCCATTGCGGTTCTTCATTTTCATTCTCCTGTTCCGTTCGATTCTCATTTCAGTTTCAACTGTATTTCTTTGTTTCTTATATGATTTTTCTCGTGGAATCACGAACCAGCAGCTTCACCGGAAGACGGATGTTCTTTTCCGGATCGCCGATTTCTTTTTTCTCAAGGCGGTCAATCACCTGTCTTGCGGTCAGAGCGCCCATTTTTTCAAAATCCTGAATTACCGTGGTCATGGGAACCGCCGCGTATTCGGACATGATCAGTCCGCCGTATCCGATTACGGACAGTTGTTCCGGGATGGCAATCCCTTCCTGATCCGCCGCCTGAAAAACACGCATTGCAAAACTATCGCCCTGACAGAATACCGCGGTCGGTCCGGTCTCCCTGAGTCTCTCACGGATTCCCGCGACCGAACCCAGTTCAGAATTGCTGACTTCCAGAATGTCCGGGCGGACATCCGGCAGATATCTTTTCATGCCGTCCAGATAACCGTTCCTGCGATTGATCGTGTATTCGCTGAATTGGGAGTTCTTCTCACAAATGGTCAGGAAGAGAATTTTTTCATGTCCGAGTCCGGCAAGATATTTGATCGCATCGAGCGCCCCCTGATAGTCGTTTGTGGTGACGCCGATTCCGTCCGGATTGCTCAAGTTGGCGGTTCCGTACGGAATATTGTTCTTTTTCAGCGCTTCGATGATCTCAGAGGCGTTTTCCAAGCCCGAAATGTGAAAGATCACACCCGCGGTCCGCCAGCCGAGAATGCGCTGGATAATTTCATTGTGATTGTTTCCGTTCAGATGATAGACGCTGACGGAATAGCCGCGGGCGCAGGCTTCGTCGAAGATTCCGCTCTGTATGCGCCCCGTGTATTCCGCACTGCCCATTTCTCCGGTGACGAATGCCAATACGTTGCCGTGTCCCGTGGCGACGGAGGAAGCCATTTCATTGCGGCAGTATCCCAGTTCGCTGGCCGCGCGGAGGATTCGCTGCCGGGTTTCCGGTTTCAGAAGAGCCGCTTTCGGATGTCGGTTCAGAACATGGGAAACCGTTCCGATGTCTACGCCCGCAATTGCGGCTATGTCTTTGAGTCCCGGCGACATTTTTTTCTCCTTTTTAAGTTATCCAAGCGCTTGGATAAAGATAATTATAATCGACAATTTGGAAAAAACAATCCCCTTTTCCAAAAAAAATGAGAAATTTTTTCCGGGGATGGGATGGCGTCGGAGAGTATTTTCCGTTTCTGAAAGAAGTGTCATGCAAGGCTCTCAGCCTTGCCGCGGTCCAGCCGCGAAGGCTGGTCGTGCGGAGCACGAAATTCCTGCCCGGAGCGGTTCCACCTGCTCAAGTTCGAGAGCTCCGGGCGTTCCCGGAAGACAACCTCACGGGAGCAGCGGCTTTCGCTCCTGCCGGAGTTCGTTCATCAGCGGGGGAACCGCCGCCGCAAAGAAAAAGAGCATGAGGGCTCCTCGCCCTCAAACTCTGCGGCAGGGAAAATTTCCCTGCACCCCGGCAAATGGGTTTGCCGTCTTTGAAGACTTCGATTGTCGCCAGTTCCAGAGAGGGACAGGTCATTTTTCCTGCGACATGGCCTGAATGACGGCATCGGTCATTTCGGTGGTGGTCGATTTCCCGCCGATGTCCGGAGTCCGGACAATCCCTGCTTTCAAAACACGTTCAAGCGCCCCCATGAGAATTTCGGATTCACGGGAGAGCTGGAGCTGTTCCAGCATCATGGCGACCGCCCAGAGGGTGCCGGTCGGATTGGCGATTCCCTTTCCGGCGATGTCGGGCGCCGATCCGTGAATCGGTTCGAACATGCTCGGATATTTGCCTTCAGGATTAATGTTCGCTGAGGGCGAAATGCCGATGGAGCCCAACATCGCCGAGCCCAGATCGGTCAGGATGTCGCCGAACAGATTGCTGGCGACGACGACCTGAAGCCGGTCCGGATGCAGAATGAAATAGCCCGCCAATGCATCGACGTGCATTTGTGCCGACTCCATTTGAGGAAATTCGGCGCGGATTCTGTGGAAGACCTGATCCCAGAACACCATCGAATAATTCAGCGCATTCGACTTCGTAGCGCTCATGACCTTATTCCTGCCGTGGTTTTCCGCGTATCGGAACGCATACCGGATAATCCGTTCGGTTCCCTTGCGTGTGAAGACGGCATTCTGGATCACGGTTTCATCCGCCGAGCCGGGGTTCCGGATTTCACCCTGTCCGCAATACTCCCCTTCGGAGTTTTCCCGGATGACCACGAAATCGATTTTGTCGTTTTTAATCGGGGAAACCAACCCGGGCAGCAGCCGGACGGGTCTCAGGTTGACATACTGGTCGAAACCGGTACGAATCGGCAGCAGAAGTTCACGCAGGGAAACATGATCCGGGACTCCGGGAAAACCGACCGCTCCCAGCAGAACCGCATCGCATTCCGCCAGCTGTTTCAGGCCGTCCTCCGGCATCATTTTTCCATGTTCCAGCCAATATTCGCATCCCCATTCGAAATTCTGAAAATCGAATTTGATCCCGCCATGCAGCTGTGCCAGACTTTCCAATACGCGCCGTCCTTCACGGACGACATCTTTTCCGATCCCGTCACCGGGAATCAGGTTGATTTTCAGTTGTTTCACTTTTCAGTCTCCTTGGTTGTCGATTTACCGAAGTCAATTTAGTGTTTCGATGGCAAAAATCAAGCGGATTTTTCAAGTTATGCAACGCGTTTCAGATGAGAAAACGACACGTTGGAATAGACCGGTTCTTAATTTCATGCATCGAGAAAAGCGCATCTGAACATTTTCACCCCGAACATCAATCACTGTGATTGTATTTTCAAACATTCCGCGGTATACTATTGCGAATATACCGAATCAGAATATCAGGATATACCAATAAGGATTACAGGATTATGAGGAATGCTTCGGAACAGGAATTACGCCGCCACGTGGAAACACTCTGTAATCATATCGGCATCCGCCTGGCCGGTTCGACGCAGGAAAATCAGGCGGCCCAATACATTTGTCAGGAGGGACTGAAGTATACGAGACACTGCCGGATCGAGGAATTTCCGGTTATGGAACGCTGTGTGGAATCGGAAGTCCTCGAGGTGCTTCAGGACGGTGTCTGGAAAAAATATCCCTGCTCGTTGTTCGGTTCTTCTCCGACGACGGACGGGAAAACGCTGGAAGGGGATCTGGTTCTGTTCGACTCTCATACGGATTACCAGCGGGATGACCTTTCCGGACTGAAGGGCAAAGCCGTGATCCATCTGGGCTCTCACATCGACACTCCTGAAAAATACGGAAAGCTGATGAAGGCGGAACCGGCGTTCCTTCTATTCGTCGATACGCGCTATCCCGGAAATCTTCCGCTGGCGGATGGCCTTTTTCCCGCATATGTGGACGCGATGGGCGCGAAGCCGACGGTGAATGTCGCCTATATGGATGCATGGAACTGGTGTAACGGAAAAGCGGAGAAGGCGCGTCTGACCGTTTGCGGCAGCACGAAACGGAGTCTTTCCACCAACGTGGTGATCGAACTGCCCGGGACCGATCCGGATGCCGGAATCCTGTTTGCCGGAGGCCACCATGACACCCAGGCGGGAACAGCGGGCGCCGATGACAATGCGATCGGGAGTGCCGCGGTTCTCGAACTGGCGCGGATTTTCTCCGAACGTCCGCACAGGAGGACGTTCCGGCTGATTTCGTTCGGGGCGGAGGAACAGTTGTCCGTCGGGTCGGCGTCCTACGTGCGGAAGCATCGTGCGGAACTGGAGGCGAAAGGCGTTTTCATGTGCAACTTCGATTCGTTCGGGTCTTCCCTCGGCTGGACGGAGTTGAATGTCAATGCCATGCCTCCGATGGTGGAACTGATGCGAAAATCCTTCCATGACAAACAGGTTTACTTCAAGGAAACCAACGAGGTCATTCCTTTTACCGACCAGTTCGCTTTTGCCGCGGCAGGAATTCCCGGAATCTGGGTTTTCCGTCCGAATTGCGAGTCGGGACTGTTTTACCATCACCGGGTGGATAATACGCCCGATAAGATCGGTTATGCGACTGCCGCGCGTCACGTCGATGCCGCCGCGGAAATGCTGTCCGTCCTTGCCGATGCGGGAAATATCGCTCCTTTCCGTGGAATTCCGCCTGAAACGGCAAAAAGTATCGCGGCGGAATGGAAAGAAGTTTTCGGCGGCTGGAAAAATATGTGACGGATATCACCGTCGGTAAAAAATTGTCCGGCATGACGCCGGAATCAGTTGTTGCCGTGTAAATCCATCAGAGTCGATTTCTTGCTGTTCCGGAACGCCGTAGGGGTGAGGGCTGTGTGTTTCTTGAAGTCGTTGGAGAAATAGAGCTGGTTCCGGTAGCCGCAGAGAGAGGCGATTTCCTTGATGGAGAGATTGCCCATTGCAAGAAGACGGCATGCGTAATCGAGCCGGAGCCGGATCAGGTATTCAACGGGGCTTGTTTTCAGGTAGGTCGAAAAAAGACGGTTGAGTTTCGCCTTGCTGCACTTGACAAGTCCGCAGATGTCCGATACGGTGATCTTCCGGTGAAGGTTCCTCTCAATGAATGATTTGCAATCCTGAAGCTCCCTCGGAAGATGCTGCATTTCCTTTCTCATGGACACATACATGAGCGCGGAATAGGCCAGATTGGAGAGTTCCGGAATGGTGGCCGGGTCCCTGGCGTCCAGGAGGGTTGCGATTCTCTGATAGAGTTTTTCGAATTCAGGGGTCATGAAATCCTTCATGATGGCAAAGCGGTCGAGGTTCATGACCTTCATGACGAGCCTGAAAATATTCCCGTCGATGCCGACGGAGAGCTTGTGGCAGAAGCCGGAAGGCCCGGTCTCCAGTTTCCGGAATCCGGGAGGGATGTTGGCGGTTTCTCCGGCCCGGACCAGATGTGCCTCATTTTCGCTGTAGACCGTCATATCGCCGTCCAGAATGACCAGCAGTTCCATCGAATCGCAGTGCAGATGGCGGACCCAATAGCCGTTTTTGTATATGCTTTCTCCTGCGAATACAGGCCAGAGCATGGAGGCATAAGAGGAAAACGGATACCAGGAATTCATTTTTTCATTAATGAACGGCCTGGCGTAGTCGTTGTAACGGGTTCCTTCCATGACTTTTCCGGGAATCCTTAATTTTATATAAAAATGATTCGATTTTATATAACATATCGCGGTCTTTCTCTTGTTTCAAGCTGTTTTTCCAATATAATGTATGATTAAAGAAAGGGGCCGTCCAAAAAATAGCGGCAAAATGAGTTTGGAAGAAGTGGAGAAAAAACGAAAAAAGTTCAGAATGTTTTTTCACTTTCCAATGATTTGCGAAAATAAAAATACGGAGGTAGGAATGTTGCGAATGATGAAACGAAAACATGCCGGTCCGGGAAAGTTTACATTGATAGAACTCCTGGTGGTCGTTGCGATTATTGCGATTCTTGCGGGAATGCTCCTGCCGGCGCTGAACAATGCGCGTCAGGCGGCGAACGAAATCGCATGCAAAAATAATCAGAAACAGTTGGGGCTTCTTCTGCTTTCCTATGCGAACGACAACAAGGGATGGGTCCTCCAGAACAATTCCTCTGAACATTTCATTTATTTCCTGACCTCGCAAATGGGAAAGCCGATCAAATGGAATCAGCCGTCCACTCTTAAGCCGTATCATTGTCCCTCCTCCCAGATGAGCCTGAACATAACTTCGTCTGGCTATCTCAGTCTGGTTCTTTACGGTTCTCAGCTGATTACAACCGCTACCGACTATTCCGTGAAATGTTCCGGATACGGTGCCACCTATGGCGTTTATTTCCAGAATCTTTTCAGGAACATTCCCGGTACGTCTCCAAGCGCCCGGCATTTCGTGAGTGAGACTTCCGTCGGCCCGCAGAGCGGACAACTCCCTTCCTGCGATTATTATTACACGTATGACAAGGCGTCCGGTACATGGGGATATGTCTACCTTCAGCACAAGGGCAAGGCCAACATGTGGTTCTCGGACGGACATGTCAACGGGGTCCTCATGAGGGAAATGAAGCCCTTATACAACATCCGGACGGTGCGTCTGGAAGACGGCACGCAGATCAAGTTCTGATTTTCAAATCATTTTCTGGAAAACAACGAAAGGATTTCATCGTGAAACCCATGCTTATTTTTGCCTTCGCGCTGACCGTTTGTTCGGTTTTTGCCGCCAATTCGGAAAAAATCGCCCATCTCAAAGCGGGGAAGACCGATACGGCGTATGTTTCCTGGTGGGGGTTCCATCCCGACGACTCCACGGAATTTCTTCAGGCCGCCCTTGATTCCGGTGCGAAAAAAGTGATCGTGGATTATACCGGGCAGGATTGGATTGCCGGGAAAACCCTCCTGTTGGCGTCTGGTCAGGAAGTGGTCATCGCGGACAAGGTGGTCGTCAAAACGAAAAAGGATGCTTTCAAGGGGTTGGGAGATTCTCTTTTCAAGGCCGTCGGAACCCGCAATTGCGCGATCCGCGGGGAAGGTTCCGCCCTCCTCAAAATGAACCGTGCCGACTACATGGACAAATCCCGCTACAAACAGGGGGAATGGCGGCATGTCATCTACCTTCAGGGGGTGAGCGACTTCACGATCCGTGATCTCCGCATGAGCGGCGCGGGCGGGGACGGCATTTACGTCGGTTCGGGGAAAACTCCCTATTCGAAAAATGTGCGGATTGAAAACATTTCCACCGATGACAGCAACCGTCTCGGAATCGCGGTCATCAGCGCGGAGAATCTTCTGATCCGCAACTGCAAATTCACCCGTGCTGTCGGCAGTTCTCCCGCGGGCGGAATCGATTTCGAACCGAACCGTTCCGTGGAACGTCTGGTGAACTGTCGTGTGGAAAATTGTGTGTTCGAGTTCAACAGAGGGGCCGGCATCAGTGTTTCCCCGAATCATCTGAGCAAGGATTCGGAACCGGTCTCCATCACCTTCAAGAATTGCCGTTCCGAGAATAACGCTATCGGACTGTTCCTGTATCCCACCCGTTCTTCGGACATCACTCCGCCTGTGGGTGTTGTCCGTTTCGAAGATTGTCAGTTCCTGAACAATGAGAACCTCTTTCAGGACCCGGTGACCGGCAGTGTCCGTTTTGAATTCAATAACTGCGTTTTTTCTCCCGGAAAAAAGAATTCCGTGATCTCGATCATATGTAAATTCGCCCGGGGACGTGAAATCGGCGGTCTCTTTTTCAACAACTGTACAATGATGGGCGATCTGAAAGGAAAAATGCCGATAACCCTTTCATATCAGGGCGCGGGTTCCGTCTCCGATCAGATTTCAGGGACGCTGAAAATTCAGTCCGGCGATCAGTCGAAGCTGTTTGACTTTTCCGGATTTGTGAAGGAGCGGAAACAGTATTTCGACAAGATCAACGCGCTGAAAAGCGCCCACAATGTCGATCTGTCAAAGCTCCGCCGGATGACGTCGGCGCGTCCGCGCGATCCGGCCAATGATGGCGCCGCGCTCCGCGGTGCATTTACCTATGTCCAATATGCGGAAAAAGGAGAGCCGGTAACGATCGACGCCCGTGCCGTCAGCGGCGGATACCCGCAGCCGCTGGAAGTTCAGCTGTCCACTCCTTCCGGAAAGCCGGTCGGAAAGTATACCGTTCCCATTGACGGCAAAGTGGTTCCCATCACATTCACCGCCGCGGAGAGCGGCTACTACACCCTGACCGGCGTCACGGCGCAGCGGGCGGACATTTCTTCCCGTCATCCGGGCGGGGCGTATCTGATCAAGGATGGTTTTCAGGTATTGCTGCCCCTTTCCGGCAAACTGTATTTTGAGGTTCCAGCGGGAGTCTCCGAGTTTCAACTCGGCGTCTCCGCCGACCAGAACGCTTCCGTTGAATTGCTTGATCCGTCCGGCAGGAGCGTCATGGCGAACGACAACGTGAATTCCATGACCCTATTCGGAGCGAAACGCGCCGATGCCTCCCGTTCGGAAATCTGGGCTCTCCATATCAAGAAGGCGGTGTGGCAGGTGAGCGTGAAAATGTATGAACCGCTTTTGCCGCTCCTCTCCAGCAATCCGGATACGCTTCCGCTGGCCGGCGATCCCGAAAAAACGGTCCGGGCGGTTCTTCCGGCCGCCGCCTCCGGGAAAAAGCCTGAAAAGACGGACTCGCTTCTGATGAATCCGGGATTTGAAACGGTTCGCGGGGAAGCGCCTCTCTACTGGCAGGCTTCTTCCAAAAACGGGAAAGCCTTTTCCACCACGGATCGTCCCGCCGAAGGGGAACGGGCGCTTCGCGTGGAGTGCACGGCCTTCCTTTCCCTCCTGAGTTCCGGTTATGTGAAAGTGGAGCCGGGGACGAAGCTTTGTTTTTCCATTCAGGCTCGGGGAAAGGGGAATTTCCGTGTCGAGGCGTCCAATTATTATGCGAAAAATAAACGCTGGGTGCGTCCGAATACAGAGTCTCCGAAATTCACCGTGGATTCTCCCGACTGGAAAAAATTCACGTTCGAACTGACGGTTCCTTCGCAGGATTTCGGTCCGGACGGCAAGATTGGCTGGATCCGTCCGATACTGGGCGTTTTTCCCGGCGCCGCGCTGGACTTTGACGCGTTTACGCTGAAATTTGAATAGTTTTGAATTCCAAGTAAAAATCAACGGGGAAGAAAATGGGAAAAATTTTTGTCTTGATTCTGGGGCTCCTTCTGTCTGCCGGGCGCATGTCCGGAGACGATTCGCTTATCCTTCATCTGAAGCTGGACGAAGGGACCGGCACGGTCGCCGCGGATTCTTCCGGACGCGGTCACAACGCGGAAATTATCAATCCGCAATGGGAAGAATCCGGCGTCCGCGGCAAGGCCCTGCGACTGAACGGGACGGATGCGTATGTCAAGCTGCCGAAGCACAAGGACTTCAATCTGGGGGACAAGTTCACGTTCTCCATCTGGTTCAAGGCGGAGGAGTTCAAGCACGGCATGAGCCTCTTCAACCGAGGCAACTATCAGAAAGGATATCAGACATACGTTTTCCGATCCTTTGTCGCGTTCACCTCCATTCCCATGAAGGACAATAAAAATTCCTCCGCCCTTCTGTATACCCGTTTCGCTCCGGGGACACGTCCGGCGTTTCCCTATACGAATCTGGTCATCACGGGCGGTCCTGCCAAAGAAGCCGGAAAATGTGCGATCCGGTATTATATCAACGGCAAACCGTGCATGGACGGAAGAACGAAGCAGTCTGACTTCCTCCTGAACGGCGTCTTGCCCGAACCGGATGTGCCTGTCACCATCGGGAATTTCGCCTCTTCCGAAGGACGCTGGTTCAACGGGCTGATCGACGAGGTGAAAATCTATAACCGCACTCTTTCTCCGGAACAAGTCGAGGCTGATTACCGAAACACCTTGAAGAAGAATTTTTCTCTGTCTTTTGTCTCCGTTTTAGTTCCGACAGTCAAGCTGGACCCGCTGAAAAAGACCCGCGTCGCCCTGTATGACCCTCCTGCTGCTTACGGGAAAAACGTCATGCCTGTGGACTGGTTCGAAAAGACACTCATCCGGCTGGGGATGAAAGTCACCCGACTGAATTCAAAACAGCTCTGCGACCTTCAGGTTCTTTCCCCGAAGAATTTCGATACGCTGATTCTGCCCGGGAACATCCTTCCGTTCGAGGCGGAATATTCCGTGTATAAATACCTTGCCGCCGGGGGCAATCTGATCACCGCCGGCTGCACTCCCTCGATGAACCGCACGGACAAGGACTTCAATCCTCTCCGTAATGAACAAGGACAGTTGGAACTCAAACAGCATAGCCGCGGCTGGTTCGCCCCGTTTCTGATCCGGCATCTGCCGTTCCCGTGGGCGCGGAAGAAAGTGGAGTTGTCGCTGACCGCCAATCCGGCGGCTTCGGCGCTGGTTGGAGAAAAGCTGCCCGGAGTGTTCAGCCCCCGGACAGCGCTCTCCTATAATCTGGTGGACCGCTGGGAACTTCAGCCAGCGGTTGCCGGACGGGAAGGGGACACCGACTGCACCGGAGGTGAAAATTATCCTTTGGCCGCGGACGTCCAGCTTTTCCTCTATAATGATACCGACGGCACCGGTGCGGACTTCCATGTCTACCGCTATTACAACCGTCTGATTTTCGGGTCTACGCTGGTGGAGCTTGGGAATGTCGGCGGAGCCCTTCTTCAGGGAAAGGACGGCCCTTCCGTTCTGGAGGCGGTCCTTCATCTGGCGGAAAGCCCTCTGCCGGGGGAGGGGACGGAGCTTTATTATAAGAAGATAATCCGTCTCAACGAGCAATGGTCGAAACTCACCTGGACCTGGCTTGACGCCGTGTCCCGTCTTCGTGACGCCGCGTTTTATACGCAGTTGAACAAGGGCGATTATTCCGGGTTCAACAAGATGATCGCCGACTCCGCCGCGCTGTACAAGGCGTTGTCGGAACGCAAGAAAAAGCAGGAGTCCCTGCTGAACAACCGCCAGAAGCCTTCCGAGGTCGAGCCGGTCGTCGATTCCCTGCTCGCAGACATGGATAAGGCCGCCGTACAGTTCAACCGCTATGCTTCAACGGCGGACAAGGCTCTGGCATCCGCCGGAAAGCCCGATTCCCCGAAGGTCAGAAGCAAATATGGGCGTCTGGCGATCATTTCGTTTCTGACCCTTCCGACGAATCTTGCGCTTTTCCGGGAGCGGCTCTTTCCGACACTGAAGGACATCGGATGCAATATCTACAGCGGCAGCATGCACGACTGGTATATCGACGATCCGGTCATCAAAGAACAGATGAAGGGCATTCAGCGTGACCTCAATTTTGTATACGGCGCCTATCGCTGGCTTCTGCCGCAGTCCGGAGGAATTAACCCCTCCAACGGCACGGTGAAGGAGACTGTTGAATGGACCGCCGAGCCGGGGAAAACCGAAGCATTCGTAAAGGGCCTCTTTGAAAAATGGAAAGGATACGACCTTTTCCGGATCGGACTCGCCTGTGAGACGGGGATGGGGTTCCATTATTGGGGAGAACAAGCACAGAAAGATTTTCAGCAGTATCTGAAGGGGCAATACAAAACCATCGGAGAGCTGAATCGGCATTGGGGAACGGACTGGAAGAATTTCAGCGAAATCACCCTGCCGGTCCGGAAGCCGGAGACTCCCGCGGATCACGCCCGTTGGGAACACTGGCGCAAACTGCGGGAAAAAACGTTTGAGAAATTCTACAGCGACTATTACAACATCGTGCGCAAGCTGAATGGAAAAATCGATATTTTCGGGCTGGTCTCCACCGGAAGTCTCAACTCCCCGCTTTATGGCGTCAACTTCTATGAAATCACGAAATATCAGGACATCAACGGCATGGACGGCACAGCGGTCGATCCCGAAAAGGAATGGCTGTTTCAGGACATCACGACAAAACGCGGCCTGACCGCCGAATGGGGCGGTCTTTATCAGCTTACACCCCTGACATATGTCAACGGAAAACTGATGGAAGAGCTGACCGGTGGTGCGCTCGGATTCAATCTCTGGCTTTGGCAGGTCGGTAACGGCGATGCCGATTACGTGGACTTCACGGGGCTTCCGAAAGCCTATGGAAGTCTAGCGAAAATGACGGTCCGCGACGCACGGAAATTCGAGCATGTCATTCTGGACGGACATCGTTCCGATCCGGAAGTCGGCATTCTCTTTTCGCAGACCACCCGTGCGCATGATCAGGCGTGGGGCTGGCGCGGGGAAAACACGTTCTCGCCCCATGTCCAGGCGGTCATCAATTATTATTCGCATTTCCTTTCCCATGGCCGGAGCGCCCGTGCCGTGGCGGAGGAAACCCTGCTGGACGGCAAGTTTCCGCCGGTCAAGGTACTGATCGTGCCGCAGGCGGATTACCTTTCGCTTGATGTCCAGAAAAAACTGCTGGAATTCGTGCGCGCCGGAGGACGTCTGATCCTTGAAGGCCGGACGGGACGTTTCGACAACTTCGGAATGTCTTCCGACTATCTGTTCCAGCAGCTCGGCATTGTTCCCGCCTTTGTCCGCACGCAGTCGATTTCACTCGGCGGAAAAAATTTCCCGGTTCCCGCCGACGAGCCGGTCTTTTCACCCTCCGGGAAATCCACGGTCCTCGCCTCCTTCGGGAAGGCTCCGGCCGCCGCTGTTTTCCCGTATGGAAAAGGACTCGTCACTGTGATCGGATTGAATGCCGGACTCCGGAAACTGCCGGTGTTCCAGCCGCTCATGAAGGCGATCCTTTCCCGGACGGGAGTGACGGATCGTTTCATCGTCTCCGATCCGAATGTGCTGATCCGCGAGTGGAATTACGGAACAGACACGTATCTGATGCTGACTTCAAGACGTTCGGATTGGGAAACGTTCCCCGTCACCGTGAAAATTCGCGGAAAGTGCGAGGTCGAGGATGTCCTTTTCAAACAGGATGTGAATACTTCCTTCAAGGATGGCTATACCTCGTTTGAGACGCTTCTTGCCAACGGCGCCCGCGTCTTCCGGATTCCGAACGGTGCGCCTCAACCTCTCGGATCGTCCGTTGTTCCCGGGCAGGCCGCCGCTTCCGCGTCGGACGAACCGGCACAGTCCGAGGGTGGCAAAAGCGCCGAGGAAATCAAACTGCCGTTCAAAGGCCGCATCTACGACGATTATCCGAAAATGTATAAGGGATACACGATCCGGGCCAGCACGATTTCGTCCGGTCTGGACGCGAATCTCGGAGAGACTTACCTCATCATTTCCGAAGGTTCCGAATTCTTGAAGAAGCGCATTCTTCTCCACAAGGACTACTACTTCCGGATGCGGAACATGATCCTGAAAGTCCGCGCCTCGAATCATTTCTACAAATTCCCGTTCCATACGGAAGTTTCGATCGAGGAAGTGAAGTCCGCGCCGCCGACGGCGGACGCGGAAATCCGGAGCGAAGCAAAGAATTTTCTCCTGGAGAACTCGCTCCTGAAATTGGCCCTCGATTCGTCGGCGGGGGGACGTCTCGTCTCCCTGAAGCCCTGCGACGACCTCACGGAACAGCTGTCCGACGATTCCGGCAAGGGGTCGCCCGCTCTGGCTGTTTCGGGAGGCATGCCCGGCCCTTTTGCCGACCAGCCGTTCCGCGGCGACATTTCGCGGGCGGCTGACGGCACGATGTCTCTCCGGCTCGTGAATGAAAAAGTTGCGGCGGGAAGACAGTTGACGCAAGTCTATTCCATTCCACCGGGAACCGCCGGTTTTTCCCTGTCGCTGAAATGTCTCAACGCCGACCGCAAAATGCCCGATTCCTTTTATGATCTGCGCTGGCATCCGGAACTCAGAATCGGCGGCGGCGCCGACTCCGGCGACCTGTTTGTCCTTCCCGTCGCGGACGGGGTCAAAACCATGAATTTCCGGGCGTCCTCCACCGGAATTTCGAATCCGCCCGCGGGCGACTGGGCCGCCGTGGTCGACCCCAATGAGAAATTGACCTATGTGACCGCGTTCGACAGAAAGCAGGTCTCCCGCGTCTATATCTGGGAGGCGCAGAAGTTCTACACGATGGAGATTTTCGCTCCCCACACGAAAGTTCCCGCCGGACAATCGCTGGATATGAATCTGGCATTTTACTTTCTGCGCGGACTGACGGGGCTGGACGCTTTTTCCGGCGGAATCGGCGTCCAGCTCGACTTCAAGGCGAATGTGGACCAGACACAGCCCGCGTCCTTCCCGGTGTATGTCGCTTCCGCCTTCGAAACATCGCGTTCGGTGTCCCTTGGCGCAACCGTCTTGAAAAATGGCAAGACGGTGTGCAATTTCGAAAAGGCTGATTCCTACGCTGACTACGACCGGGTTCTGCGCCATGAGTTCCGGACGCGCTTCCAGTCCGCGGACGACGGCGACTGCGAGTTCGTTCTGACGCTGCAATATGCCGACCGCGCGCCCGTCGAAGTCAGGAAGAAACTGCGCTTCATCGGGCATGAATTGGCGGAACTCCGGAAGACTTGCGAAGACTGCGGAAATTCGCTCGCCGTCCGGGGAAACTTGTCCGCCGAACGGAAATTCCGTCTCCGCGTGCTTCTGGAGGAAGCCCGTTCGCACATCGCGGACGGAAATCTGGAAAAAGCGAAGAGCGCCCTGTCGAAGTTCCGTTCCGCCCCGGAGTAAATGGAACGCCGGATTTTTGAATTTATGCTGATTTGCAATCTTAGGGGTAGTAACGCTCCAATTGTAGCGTTCATGGCTTTTGGACGATCGTTTGATTAGTTACCGCCCGAGGTAGGTTCGTGACTCCGTCGCGAACTGAATTTTTTCCCTTCAGTTCGGCAGGGGACTGCCGAACCTACCCGAAACGTCACGATGCATAAAATGTGTTGAATTCAAATATAACTTCTACTATCCATGAGAATGTAAATTGGTATTATTTCAGCGGAATCGCCAGATTCCATGTGTTGAATGCGTGGTCGAATCCGCCCGGGCCGTCGGCCGCCGCGGCGAAGAGACATTCCGGGCGTCCGCCGGAACCGAAAAGAAGCTGCGGGCGTTCCAGACATCCCAGCTGCCGCAGGGAGCCGTCCTCCATCCGGACGGAACGGGAATACGCCTTGCCGCACACCTCCCAGTCGAGCCCGTTTTCCGAGAGGAAATGAGCGCCCGCATGGACTTCTCCGGTCAGCGTTCCGGTCATGTCCTTGGCCAGCATTTCAAAGCATTCCCCATTGTGCCAGACAAAAGGGTCCTCGACGGTGATGGCGGTCATGACCGGATGGGGGAATATCCGTTCGTAGGGGCCTTCGGGCGATGAGGCGCGGGCCAGTCCGATCCGCACCCCATCCGGCGTATTGCTCCGGTAGTAGAGATAAATGGAACCGTCCGGGAGCACGCAGGGCGCGGGATTGGTGACGATCCCGCTGTCCCAGCCGCCCGGGCTGACGTCCAGCACCGGATGATCCAGCCTCCGCCACGGTCCGCCGGGGGCGTCCGCAACAACCATTCCGATCCGGATTCGTCCGTAGACTCGGGACATCAGTTCCCTGTCGGTTTTCACCCGGTCCGGGGGCGTCGGCGTCTCGTTGTAATGAGATGCTATATAATATAGAAGATAGCGGTCTCCATATTTCACCACGGTCGGATTGTGCGCCATGCAGCCGTCCCAGTCGAGCGGGTTGCCGGACGGCAGAACCGTTTCGACATAATGATAGGGACCTGTCATCGTCCGGGAGAACGCATGAACGATTTCAGAGAAGAAGACATATCCTTCGAGCATGGGATAATCCTTGCGCCATCGTGCCGCGTAAAGGTGGAACCCTTTTCCGGGTTCCTCGACGCAGGAGCCGCACCAGACCCACTTGTTTTCCTCCCTGTATCCTCCGTTCAAAGGCGCCGCCGACAATTCCGTGAAGACTGTTTTCATTCCGTGATTCTTCTTTTTTGTCTTTCATTATAAACGGATTCCCCGGATTTGTCAATCGTCCCGGAGATTTATTTTCAGAAATGTCCATTATTGAAAATAGAATATTGATCATTATCTACGGTTTATTCAAAATTTTCTTTTATAAATGGAATATAGAAAAAATAATGATGAGAAATCTGTTTCAAAATATTGCATTTTATCGGAATGCGTATTATGGTTCCGGAAAGAGAGGAAAAAGCGGGAATGAACTCCCTTCAGAAAAAAATATTCCGCCGTCTTCTGGAACAGCTGACGGATGACAAATCCGCGCCCGGCGACAGACTGCCGACCGAAACCGCTCTGGCGGAGAATTTCCGCACACACCGGGCGAATGCCTCGTGCGCGATCCGTCCGCTGGAAGAGGCAGGGCTCGTATTCAGGAATAAAAAGGGCGGGACGGTGATTGTCCGGAAGCCGAACCTTCTGGAAAGGGGACGTCTGGTCCAGCTGCTTTCCATGAAGCTCACTGTCATCAATTATTCCCGCCGCGAAAGTGTGCACATCCATTGGAACGACCGGATACGCACGCCGTTTAAAAGAATTCTCGAAAGAAATGGAATCGAGCTGGAGGAGGTTATGGCTGGAGACGATCCGGAGGCTTTCGGGACAGCGCGCATTTCAGCGCTGATCGCCGGAGGCATGAACAGCATGCTTCTGGTGCCCGGCGTGGAAGAGGTCGAACGCATGTTCGCCGATATGGACGATTTTTACCGTTTCAGCGACCGTATTTTTCTGTTCGACCGCTCCGGTTCCTGCCGGAACATCTCTTTCTGCAACATCGTCGGGATCAATAATTTTGTAGACGGAGTCCGGGCCGGGGAACTGGCGGTTTCCCGTGGGGCGGGGCTGGTGGTTTTCTGCCATACGCGGGGAAATCCCGGTTGGAGCAGCGAACGCTGTGCGGGCATCCGCAAGGGACTTCAGCGGTTGGGCGGCGAGGCCGTGCCGATGGAGCATTTCATTCATGGCGTCCACGGCACATTCCCGGTCCTGAATTCTCCCGGGAAAATCGTGCTGATTGCGGAAAACGACACGCTGGCGGTGTCCCTGATCGAGGCCGGACGACGGCGCGGATTGAGTCCGGGTACGGATTACGGACTGATTTCATTCGACGGAGACATCCGTTACAAAAAATATGAGCTGACTACCTTTTCTCCCGATCTGGAAACGATCGGAACCCGGCTCGGCGAAGCGGTGGTTTCGGTGATGTGCCGCCGGACGGCGAACATCACTTCCACCCAGCTTGTCGCCTCTTCGCTACTCCGCGGGAAAACGTTGTGATGTTTCGAGCACCAGCATGGAGTGGTATTTGATTTCCGGAATGCGGAACAGAAGTTTCCCTTCCTTTTCTTCCGCCGGGAGGTCGATTTTTTCGGGGGCCAGATAAGACTTCGCGAGTTTTCCGGCGAGTTTTTTTGAAACCCCGACTTCCACGCCGCGGACTGGAAGCATGTCCTGCGGTTCATACAGGGAAGGCGCCAGCAGATACCCGAGATCGAAACGGTCCGGCGCGGTCTGACGGTTGTTCAGATGGATGACGATGCGATTTTCGGACTGCCGGAACGCGGTGACTTCGATGCTCGACGGCGCGCGGACCTCGATGTCCAATTCGCCGTCGAGCAGACGGCTCATCTCTTCCAGCATGATTTTCCGGACGAAGCCCGGAGCCGCCTCCGCATACAGAGCGCCGAGTTTCGCCCCGATATACGTTGCCTGTCCCTTTCCGAACGGGCGGGTTGTGATCAGCGTTTCCTCGCGGTCGCTGAACGTGACGCTGTTGACGAAGCCCGGAGAATACGTTTTCAGACCCGGTTTTGAGCGCAGAAGAGAACCCCGGATTTCGGCGTCGGCGTTCCTGACCGTGACGGCCGGCGCGGGAAGCGCATATCCCGCTACTTCACTGTCGAAAGACGCGTATTTCAGGAAGCCGTATTCAAGTTCCTTGTTGCGGAGTTTCACGTAATCCGTCCGCAGTCGGTAGTCCTTTTCGGGGATATGCCCGGCATACGAACAGCCGAACACGTCGCGCAAGGCGAAGTCGTCCCGCCTGCCGCCGAAAGCGTCATATAATGAGGTGTGGTAGGTCGCGAGAATTTTACCGCCTCCGGCGACATATTCGCGGATTGCCTGCACTTCCTCTTCGGAGAGGCACGCCGCGCCCGGCAGGAGGATCAGTTTGTATTTCTTCAGGCCGTCCCGGAGAAGATGTTTTTTCCCGATCAGATCGAAGATTTGCCCCGCGTTCAGAAGGGCTTCGAAGTATCCGAGAAATTCGTCGCCGTAGAGAAGCACGTTGTCGCGCCCGTAGAACACCTTCGAGCTTTCGGAATAGAAGATGGCGATTTGCGCGAGGGATTCCTGGTGTCCGCTGACCCACTCCCGCCGTTTTTCGATCTCGCGGGCTCCGAGGGAATAGAAATCCAGAATGTCTTTGGACAGGACCGAATTCGCCGGGAGGGGCTTGTACCCGATATCCATGTCCCAGGAAAGGTTGTGACTCAGCACGGTCATGATCTCGCAGACCGACTGCATGCCGTTCTTGAGTTCCGTTTCCGGCTCCTTGATGAGCTGTCCGAGCGTGGAGGTGGCTGCGCCCATGATTTCGGCTTTCTCGCGGCTGTAGGCGTTGAAGAAACGGGCGAGAATCGGCGAGTTCAGAATTCCTTCCGCGTCCAGACAGAAGAAATCGAGGTATTTTGAGAACTCCTCGACGGGCTGAAGTCGTTTCCAGTCCACCCAGATGCCGGAGTAGGAAATGATCGACAGCATGACCTCCGGATTCGTCCGCTTCATGCACTCTTTCACATCGCGGAGGAGGGCGGTCAGGGAGTCGAAGCGGAACCGGATGAACTTGATCCATTGGGGATTGTCCCAGTCGGGCTGACGCGGCATTTCTCCGCCGAATTTTTCCGCGAAGAGGGCGCGGCAGTGTTCGCAATAACACATGAGGCCGCCGCCGAGCCGTCCGTTGAAATCGAATTCGTCGAGGAGGATCGCCTTGATGTCGTATGCGGTGATTTCCGCGATCATTTTCAGGAAGAAGGCGCGGTATTGCGGGTTGTTGAAACAGACCCGCGGGGAGACATCGCAGCAGTGGCCTTCGCTGTTGATCTGTCGCCATTCGGGATGTTCGTCGTGGGCGCGCTGGTTGCATACGACCTGCACCAGACAGGTGACGTCGATTCCGCGCTTTCCGCATTCCTCCGTGAGTTCGCGGAGCAGGTCGCGCCGGCCGAGAAAAGAGAATTTCCGGGCGACTTTGGAATCATACCAGACATTGCCGGAATGGGAAGTCGCATGACAGCAGAAAACTTCGATTCCGGCGTTGGACAATGCTTCGGCCAGGGCCTTGGCATCGAGATTGTAATTGACAATCCGTTCGATTGCCGGAACGGTTTCCGGAAGGTCGATCTGGTCGATGTCCGCGAACGGCCAGCCCGTGGCGGCCCGGCAGATTTTCAGATTGTTCCAGTCTTTCATAGAGTAACTCGCTCCCGTCTTCGGATAATATACTTCAGAATACCTCACATTTACAAGGCAACTTATATTTTTGCATCCGACAGTTCGTTCATAAAATCTCGTTTGTATTGCCATTGTCCCGGGAATTGGTTTCAGTCCCAAAAAGAATCCGGACAGGTCCGAATAAACCGCTGGAAAAGCTTTCCGGTTCGAGTTGACGTGTCATGGCGTCATAGCCAAGCGGCCAGGAACCCGGCTTTTTATTTTTCCAATTTTCGACGACTCCGGGATCATGCAGGGCATTCGCGAAGGTATTGGTGACTCTCACTTTGATGACGTTCTTCCCTGTCCGCAGCAGATCGTCAATGCGCAGTTCGAACGGCATCCAGATAAGGGTTCCGGCCTCGTGTCCGTTCACTTCCACGGAACAAGCGTAACGCACCTCTCCCAGATCCAGTTTTACCGGCTTGCCCGCCGGAGTTGCCGGACAGTCGAATTCGATCTGGTATTCCGCATCTCCGCTGAACCAGTCCCCCAGCTGTTTTCTCCAATCGCCAAGTTCGCAAGGTTGCAATGGCCCGCCCATATCCTTTATTTCATACTGATGTTCCCCTGCCGAATAACGGCACATGGGGCGTAACAGCCAACCTTTCTCCAGCTTGACCTCATCCCGGATTTGAAATTCGCTCCATTTCCGTTCCGCTTTGACGCCGAAGAGGATTGCCGCCGAGCCCCACGGAGGCAGCGCAAGAGTCAGAAGGGTCCCATCCTTGCTTTGAGTCGATGGAAATTCATACAGGGTTCCTGTGTCGGGATTGCAAACACAGGGGGCGGTTTTTTCAACAAAGAGGGCTTTGACCTGAACAGACTTCTTCGCTTCGTTTGTAATGAAGTAGATCGCTGTTTCTCCATCTACACGCTTGCAGACGCGGATGTCCCCGCAAGGCGGTTGCAGGCGGATGACAGGCTCCGCCAGAGACTGGAGCTGTTCCAGTGTCGCTTGCGATTTCTCCGCCAGTTCCGGAGGGATTTCAAGTCTGCCGCCATCGGCGCGAATGGCCCCCTCGACGCATACCAGCATCCCGCCTCCGCGAACGAACTCAGCGACACCGTCCAGAGCACTTTTCTCCATCCAGTCGGTCGCCGGGACAATAAGCCTGTCGTAGCTCATCGGTCCTATGGCAAGACGGCCGTTTTCAATCCTGCCTCCGCGTCCTGAAAGCAGATCGTCGTCGACAAAGTCGAAATCGCATTGACATCTCAAAAGTGTTTCGGAAAGATGGTTATGGAGTTCGGTGGCCTTTCGCCGCGTCTCCCCTCCTGCCCAGATGCTGCGAATATCGTAATAGACAGCCGTATGGCAGACCGCCTGTCCGCGTGAAAGCAGATACCCCAGTCTCGCAACATATGAATGAAAGGACGCAAAATATTTCCACAGGGGATGAAACTGCCCGAAATGAGGACGGCAGATCGCCATGAAATGGTCACGTGTGGAATAGGGATAGTTGGAAAAAACCGATATCGATACACCACGGACATATTGTTGGTCTATCACCCATTTCATCTCCGCCAGAGTGAGTCCTGCCCCATAGATGGCAAAGGATTCGCTGAGGACATGGCGCTGACCGGTTTGCCGGGCCGTCGAGGATGCGTATTTCGGAAACTGATGGCTTATCCTTTCCGGGAAAAGTTGCCTGTAAATGGTGTCCACGCCGGGCAAGTCCAGACTTCTCAGCGCACGGAGAATATGCCCGTAGCCGCCGTCCGCATTGTAATAAGGTTCGTTCTCCCCCGCGAAGTGGCCGCTTGAAAGCAGATTGTTTCTCCGGCACCAGTCGCGTAATGGAAGCAGGTAACGGTCAACGAAAAGGCGTGAACAAACGTCATGAAAATCGATGCGGAGACTTGTACGGGAAAGCGGTTCATTTTCTGCGGCATCCTCCAGTAATTCCGGAAGAAGTGGAATCAAGTCATATCCCTTCATCCGCAGAAATGCCTCCGGCATGTCGGAAGTCCAGGTCCGGCGGGATTTTACGCTGAAGGTCATCGCCGGTTCGTCCGTGAATGCAAAACGGATGGTATTTCCAAAGTAGCGGCCTGCGATTTCAGCATAACGTTCATGGGTGAGTCTGATAAATGTTTCCATTGCCTGCGGAGAGAGGAGATCGGCGTAAGAATTTCCTCTTTCGATGAAGAACACCCGCAAGATTGAATCCGGTGCGGCATCGGGAATCGTCTGTCCGGGCCGATACGTTTTCCACCCGTTCGGAGTCCGGATTGCCGCGCAAATCACGTCCGCCGGAACGGAATATGATTCTCCCTGAACGACATGGAAATCGCGATACGTGATTCCCTTCGGAGAATATTCCGACGGATTGCGCGCATATACTTCGCCATTGGCGTTGCCCGAAGGCCAGCCGCCCTCGTCATAGAGCCAGAAATTCATTCCGAGCCGATGGCATTCTCCGATGATTTTTTTCACAAGTTCGAAATATTCAGAGGAAAGGTAGGCGGGCGACATCGCCGCTCCAAACGTTTCCGGTCGCATTTCCGGCGGAAGGGGATGGAAGCAGACGGATTTGGCTCCATGGTCGAACATATCCTTCAACTGCCGGAAAAGCTCCTTTTCCTCCATGCGGTCGTTGATGAGCCAGAAATATCCCGGACACAATTCGGCGGGAGGATTGCTCAAACCGGCGATACAGAATTTTCCATCATCATTCATGATTTTGTTTTTCAACGGCTGTTTCATATTTCATTCCCCCTTTTTGGGCACTTGCTTAATATAGTCGTGGACAGTCATTTTTCCTGACGATCCGGATGCAAAACGGATATTTTTTTTATTTGCAGAAGGTGCGGCCCCCGTCGACGAAGACCGATTGCGCGGTGATGTATCCTGCCAGATCGGAAAGCAGAAAGACCGTCAGGTTGGCGATGTCCTCCGCCTGTCCCAGACGCCGGAGCGGGACCGCTTTCGCAAGTTCGGCGCGTTTCTCCGGATCGGGGTGACGCGAATGCAGCAGGTCGGTTTCCACCAGTGAAGGATGCAGCAGATTGCAGCGAATGCCGTATGGGGCGAACTCCCGGGTGATCGCCTTGTTCAATCCCTCCAGTCCCGCTTTGGCGGAAACGTAGTCGATCCGGCCGCCGCCTCCGGTTCCGACCGCCGCGGACCCGATCAGCACCACGGCACCCCGTTTGCGTTTCCGCATGCCCGGCAGGACCGCTTTGAGCGCGATGAACGCCCCGGTGAGGTTGATTTCGAGTGAACGTCGCCAGTCGGCGACCGGCACGCCGTCGAAGTCCACGGGACTGGTGAAGCCTGCGTTGTAGACAAGATAATCCACCTCGCCGAGTTCCGAGACGAAACGGTTCATTTCCGTCTCGTCGGCACAGTCGACCGCGCGGGAAAGCGAACCCGGAAAGCAGCGGAGCAGTTCGGCATTGCCGCGTTCTCCGGCTTGGCTGCCCGAGTAAGTCCAGGAGACGCTCGCCCCGCATTCGGCTCCGAGCCTTACCACAGACGCGCCGATTCCGCGCGCTCCTCCGACCACGAGAAGTTGTCCGGGGAGCGTGATTTTCATGCCAGCACCTCGGCGATGGAGGCCTCGAGTTTCCGCAGGACCTCGTCGCATTCTTCCCGGTTGATGATGAGGGGCGGCTTGACTTTCAGCACGTTTTTGCGGACGCCCCCGGTTCCGAAAATGATGCCGTTTTTGAATCCGGCGGTGCGGATGGCGGCGGTCTCCTTTTCCAGCGGCTTCTGTTCCGTCGGATCGTTCACGAATTCGATTCCGATGTGCATTCCGACCTGTCGGACGTCTCCGATCTGCGGATGTTTCTTCTGCAGCATGCGGATTCCGTCGGCGAGGTAGCGCCCCATTTCGCGGCAGTTTGCCAGAACGCCGTTTTCGAAAAGTTCGAGCTGTTTTGCGGCGGTGACCATCGACAGACTCGGATTGGCGAAGGTGTGGAGTTCCTCGGTGTCGGGATCGAACCCTTTGAGCTTGTCGGAGATGATGATCGCCGCGAGGGGAAGTCCCGCGCCCAGCGCTTTTCCCAGAACGATGATGTCCGGCGTGACCCCGAAATAGTTGGCGGCAAAGGTTTGTCCGATCCGTCCGAAGGTCTGGATCTCGTCGAAGATCAGGAGCGTTTCGAATTCGTCGCAGATTTCCCGGAGACGTTTCAGATACCGCTGAGGGAGAATCAGTTGTCCCGCGCTCGCCTGAATGGGTTCGACGATCACTCCGGCGGGACGTCCCGAAACGCCGCGCTGAAAGATTTCCTCGGTCATCTTGAGGCAGATGTCGATATATTGTTCGGTCGGCACGCCCAGCGGATTGCGGTAGGTCACCGGGTTCGGAATCCGCACGAAATGACGCGTCAGCGGCAGGAAACGGCTTCCCCCGAAATATTTTCCGACCGACTTCGTGGAGATCCATGACGCCCCCATGCTTCCGAGCGTGGTTCCGTGGTAGCTGTCGAAAAGACACACGAAATCGCGCGAGAGCGGCACGTTCTTGATCGCGATTTTCATGGCCGCTTCGATGGCCGGTCCGCCGCCCACCGTGAAGGAGACGCGGTTCATTCCGGACGGCGCCAGCGAAGTCAGTTTTTCCGCCAGATAGAAACGCGCCTTGGTGTCGAATCCCTGATGAATGTGGGTCATCCGTCCGATGTGTTCCCGGATCACCTCGTTGATTGTGTCGTTGGCATACCCCAGATACAGCGCCCAGCTCTGGCTGGTGCAATCGATATACTCTTTTCCGGAAGCGTCCCAGACGCGGACGCCTTTTCCGTGATCGAGCACCGGACCGCCCCGGGTTCCGCCTCCAAGCATCACGTGCTCCGCGCATTTTTTCATCTGTTCTTCGCTCATTCCGTAGATTTTTTCCAACAATGGGTCCATGATTTGCCTCCTTGTCTTTTTTGTGTCCATGTCCATTAAAGTAAGAGATGTTTTGATTTTTTCAAGCATTTTATTTAAAATTATGATAAAATAAATCATTTTGTGGATTTAACGAGCTTGCTTTTACGTCATAAGGAGGCTATATTTGATTGAAACGAAAGGGAGGAAACCATGCCGCTGTTCAATGAATGCCGGAAGCCGAAGGTGGTCTACCTCGGTCTGTCGCTGGAACTTTACCGCACGGGCGGGGATCCCGCTCCGACGGAATGGGAAGGATACTTCAGGGAATGGAGCGCGGTTCTGGCGGAACGGGCGGAGATCGTTGCCTCCGGGTGCTGTTACCTTGAATCGGAAGTGCGCGCGCGGATGGAGGAAGGACGTCTGGCGGGGGCGGAGACGGTGGTTATCTCCGCGCTGAGCTATACGGCGAGTCTGACAAGCGTGCCGGTTCTGGTTGAATACAAGTGGCCGGTGATCGTCTGGAATACCCAGCAGATGCGGGAGATTTCGACGGATTACACGCCCGCCGATCTGATGCGGAACCATACGGTGCAGGGAATTCAGGATGTCGCCAATCTTCTTTTCCGTCGCCGGATGAGATATTTCGTCGTGAGCGGATGGTTCCGCGATCCCGTCGCACTGGAGCGTCTGGATGCCGCGATGATTGCGGCCCGTGCGCGGGGAACCGTCCGGACCCTGTCGCTGGGTGGGCGTTTCATCGGCATGGGCGACTTCGAATTCCACCCGTCCGACATTCTGGCGTGGAACGCCTCCTTCGATGACCTTTCAATGGAAGAATACCGGATTGCCTGCGAGGAGGTCCCCTCAGACGAACTGGAGGCGCAAATCGTGGCCGATTTCTCGGAATTCGAGGTCGAACCGGGATTGTCGCGCGAACTGCACGGAGAGTCTCTCCGTCCGTATCTGGCGCTGAAAAAACTTCTCTCACGCCACCGTGCCGACGCCTTCACGATGAACTTTACTTCCTCCGATTTTCACGGAAAGTTTCTGCCCCTTCACGCGGTCAACCGCCTGATGGCCGAAGGTCTCGGCTACGCGGGGGAGGGGGACTCCCTCCGGGCCGCGTGGATGGCGCGTCTGGTGCGTCTCGCCGGAAGCGCCAACTTTACCGAAATCTACACGGTAGACTTTGTACGGAACCGTTTTTTCATGACCCACATGCAGGAGTGCAATCCTCTCTGGGCGCGGCGCGACCGGAAAATCAGCTTGAGAAAACAGCCGTTCTGGGCCGGAGGCTTCGGCCCGTATTCCGGAATGTTTTTCACATTGGAGCCCGGTCCCGTGACCCTGACCGGCGTCACTCCCGATGCTGACGGCAGGCTCCGTTATATCATTTTCAAGGGAGAAATCGAGGATGCTCCGCCGCTTCCGGAATACGACCGGGCGCACTGGTTCTTCCAGACGGATTCTTCTGCCGCCGGACTGCTGGACCGTTACAGCGAGGCGGGCGGCCCCCACCATCTCATTGCCGTGCGCGGAGACCTCCGGAATGAACTGGCGTTGCTGGCCCGGCTCGACGGCGCGGACTTTCTTGACATCACGGAGGCCGGGAAATGCTGACGGAACTGCGAGCATACTTTCATAAAGTCCGAAATGCCCTGCCTCTATTGGACGCATGGCGTCCCCCCTGTCTGGAACCGGCTTTTCCGGGTGAACCGGACTCGAAAATACCTGCCCCGGAACTCCAATGGCATGATTCCTCGAAACCGCTCCGTCCGGGAATTCCATGCGGATTGCGGGCGTCGGAATTCTCCTGTGAAGAGGCGGAACGCATTGTTTCGAAGCATCCGGAGACGCCTTTCATTTACGGCACCGGCGAACGAAAAATCCTTTATGATTCGGA
>CAYWZD010000006.1:0-31636 GCA_964462755.1 uncultured Victivallales bacterium
TGATCCCTTGAAAAGCCTTTTTGAAATTGGCCGTGAAGTTTCCGGAATACTCGGCCTTAGACGCGGCGAAAACAGACATGGTAAGCATTGCGGACAACAAGACTGTGGTTGTTTTTTTCACCAAAAACTCTCCTTATATTTCAATGACTGCGGTAATTCGTTTCTTTACGATCCGGGATGGCGGGCGTTTCCCTTTTATTTTGTCGGAGACCAGACAGTGGCGGAAGGGGTGGTGTTATAGGAACGATATGGCGAACTGTCGGATTCCCACGAGACATTCCCGGCGCCTTTCAGGAAGTGGCTGCCGTTGCCGTGTTTGGAAAATCGGAATCCCCAGAAGCCATAGGAAGCGTAATAGGTGGAAACAACATTCAATGCGGATTTCTTATCCTCTTTGCATCCTTCGAAGGCAATGACTTTTGTGGACGGTTTTGAAATTTTGCCGAGTTTGACCGGCGGATTGGTAAATATTTCCGTATTTCCGATCGTTCCGGTGTTTGTGGTCGCAAAGCCGGTTTTGGAAGAGAGGTTGTAATTGCGTCCGTAGTTGGAGGGGCAGAGCCACAGAGGCGACCACACGATGTTGTTCTGTCGATTATAATTTCCGGAAAGGAACGGATCGAGCGAGGTCTGCCATGCATAATAATGATCCGTCGGAGTGTCGATGTACGGCGAGCCGGGATAGTCGTTCCAGTCAGAGGCATAGTTGATCATTGCAACTCCGATCTGGCGGAAGTTGTTGAGGCATTTCGATGCATAGGCTCTTTCCCTGGCCTTGTTCAGCGCCGGCAGCAGCATTGACGCCAGAATCGCGATGATCGCAATTACGACCAGGAGTTCGATGAGTGTAAATCCATTCCTTCTCCGCATGATAAATTACCTCCCTTTTTGATATTTTGCTGTAGTTTTGCCTGAAATGAATTCCGAATATAACTCGAATGAACGGGGCGGTCCCGAATAACCGTCGATTCTTTCAAGGACCATCCGGACAAGATTTTCCGTTAACTGCTCTGAATGGGTGTCGAAGGTTGTAAGCGGAAGAAGCATGTGGAAAAATTTCGTCTTGTTCCGGCTGCATATGGAGACATCTTCCGGCACACGGATTCCCCATCCTTGAAGTTTTGTAATGATGAACAGTGCGGTATTTTCAGCAGGAGTGAAAAACGCGCTCGGATGATCGGGCGATTCGATGAGCCTATGGAGTTGTTTTTCCGAAAAACTGTCATCCGGAATCGGATTTGCTATGATCCATTCTTTTCGCATGGAGAGTCCATGTTCGGGGACTTTTTGGCGCAGCGCGGCAAGGTGCCGGCAATCGGAGGGACCGACAAATCCTATTTTTTTATGTCCCAGTTTCTCAAAGTGGGACACGACTGTTTCTGCGTCTTTCTGGAAATTCAGGACCGCCCGGTCGAATTCCAAGCCTCTGTCGTAATAATCGTAAATGGAGATAGGTATGGGCGAGTCTTTCATGCAATCGTGGTATTCCCATGCAATGATGCCGTCGACGCCGTATCTCATTACAGTCCGGAACGGGGCTTCGACATCGTAATTGGGGACACGCGGCCAGAAGGCAAAAATAGCCGTATACCCATGGGCGGCCAGCATAATTTCCAGATGGGTCAGGGCTTCCGAACAGAATAGATCGTTATCCGGAGCCGGCATGATGACGCCGATGGCGAAACGTTTGTTTTCACGCAGTCCCTTTGCCACAAGGTTCGGCGTGTAGTTATGTTCTCTGGCAAGGTGCAGAATCCTTTCACGCGTACTCTGGGCGATATGCGCGCCATTCCTCCCGGTAAGTACAAAGGAAACAGCCGTCTGAGAGACCTTTGCCAATTTGGCCAGCTCTTTCATCGTGATGCCCAATTTTCGCCGCGCTCCTTGTTTTGTAATTCGATTTACATTATACTTTTGAACTGAAGGTTTGTCAAGGGCGGAATTATTTTTTTTCAAAAAAAATTTGAGAATATTTTACGTCAGCAGGCTGGATGGCCGTTTGTACCGCCGCAAAAAAACGGCGAATCCTGAGAACCGGGTGAAAATCTAATTCACTCCATAGATTGCAGAAATCGATTCAAACAGAAGAAGTTTGCGCAGATTGTCAGGACGTGACCGTTCGGAAAATCGTTTGAAGAAAAGTTACAGAAGTTCTTTCCTCGCCAGAAGGGAGGTTGCAAGATCATAGTATTCCCGGAGGGCCGTTTCGTCCAATGCCGTATCGAATATGATGAACTCGTCGAAGAAAGACGCCGTTCCGATGGAGCGTCCAAACAGGATGCCGCCGGGTTCCGGTCCCGGAGGAAGGGATGTTTCGAGGGATTTCTGTTTCAGGAGTTTTCCGTCGAGATAATAGGCTATGGTTTTCCCGTTGCAGGTGATCGCGGCATGGTGCCATTTCCCGGACGGAAAGTCCCGGTTGAAGTCCCGGCTGGCGGTATAATGCAGATTCGTGCAGCCCGGCAGATGGTAGGCTTGAAGGAAGAGCCCCGGTTTTTTCAGTCCGCTCATTCTGTCCATGACGAATATGGAAAGCCAGCCCGGACGTTTTGAATCGCCGGGAGGAAGGTTTGCAGAGTTGTCCAGAATGCGCAATTCCGTTCCCGCGGGAAATTCCTTATCCGTTTTGAACCAGACGGAAATCGTTCTGGCCTTGCCGGGAGCCAGCCCCTCGCCGGACACCTGCCAGCCGATCGAACCGGGTTCAAAAGCAATGCAGCTGCCGGTGATGCCGTCCGCTTTGATCTCGCAACGGTTGCTCCTGATCTTCCATTTGCACCCAGGATCGAGCAGACTTTCTTTCGTGTCGAAACCGTTGCGGTAAAGCACATGGGATTTCAGACTGTCGGGCAAGGGAATTTCCTGTGCTCCGAGGGCAGGGCCGGAGAGGCACAGCACAAGGGAGAAAAAGAGGTCTATCTGCTTCATTTCTCCATATCCTTTCCGTTATTTTTTAAATTCCAGCGCCAGAACTTCATAGGGTTTCAATACAAGGGAGAGGTTACCGTTTTCGGCAGCGGCCGGTTTGCCCGTTTCAAAATGGAATGCCTTCCAGCCGGCGGGGGAATTCAGTTTCACCGATTGGGAGGCGTCGCTGTAAGAGCAGAGCCCGAACACCGCTTTTTTTCCGGGGACAAGATGGATGATCCAGGCGATTTCATGGTTGTCGATGGAAAACCCGGGACATTTCTTTTCATCCCAGCAGCGGTATGTCTCCACGCCGGGTTCGTGCAAATACTGCTCCGAAACGGCTTGATTGAGCGACTTCATGGGTTTCGTCGGGAGAAAATTGTAGCTGTCGAGCATGTGGACCAGCATAACTCCTGCAAAAGAGCGCTGAATGAAATCCTGTCCCGCCTGAGGCCCCGCGTCGTTGCAGACGACAGGGATTGTTCCGGCGAGTTCTCCGTGGGATACGATCTGGCAGTAATCCCGGCCGAAGCGTGTTTGAACCGGGCCCGCGGAGCGTTTCCATTCCCAGTCCAGCTGATATGTCGCGAAAGAGAGCAGGGGGAGGAACGAAAGCGAGGTCATGTGCGGGAGCGTGACGGGCGGCAGTCCTTCTTCGTTCATCATCACAAACGCACGCTTGACAAGTTCCCGCATCTGCCAGAAGCAGGCGGCGGGAGTGATGGAACCGTCCGGATTGTAATAGGCCTCCGTCATTTCCGTATTGTAGGAGGGGACGTTCATGAAGTTATCCCAGTAGATGCCGTTGTTGCGGTATTGGAAACTTTTCCTGTGCCAATACAGGGAATAATCGATGTAGCTCCGGCTCGGCACGATGAATATTTCATTGATGGACGGGATATAGCGTCTGGCTTCGAAGTCCGCGGTGGTCCATTCGTTCATGAAAGTGGGATACTCGTCCAGCCCGTTATAGACGGAACGGTTGTAATAGAAGATCATGCTTCGTCCGTAGCTTGCGCCGTTGCTGATCCGGTGATGCACGTGACGGTTGTATCCTTTCTGATAGTCGGGGACATCGAACGGCTCGAAATAGGGAGCGGCAATCCGGATCAGCTCTTCCGCGAGTTTTTTGCGTTCGGCTTTCTGTTCGGGCGTTTTCAACGGTTCCGTATTGGCTTTCGCCAGCGCTTCCCAGAAAATTGTTTTGCGTCCGGGCGGATAGACGCAGGCGCAGCAGCCGGGACCGCCCAGCCAGTTGATATCCGTTCCGAGAACAGTATATTGATTGTCTGTCCATCTTGTTGCCCAATCTTTCGGGCGGGGCTTGACGGGTGCCGTCATCAGTCCGAACGAAAGGGTTTGCGGTTTTTCGATGGTGAGGGGCGAGTTAACGAGGTTCACGCGCAGAATGACTTCTCCGCCTTTTCTGACGATTTCCAGATTCGGGGTGCCGCGCTTCCATCCCCAGTTGCGGTTGTTCTCGGCGAAGAAACAGAGTCCGCGCAGGGCGCTGCCGAGATAAAGATAGGGACAGAATCCCGCGGGCATGCGCTTGTCCGCCGGTGCCTGCGTGGATTTCCAGACAACGCCTTCCTGCGTTTTCAGGCGTTCCAGAACGATGTCCCGCATGATGCCGGTGTATGCGATCGGCGCAATTCCGCTCTTCATGGGAATTTCAAGGACCAGGCTGTCGATCTTTCCCGGATTCAGGGTCAGGTCGTATTTCAATGCGCCGTCATATTCCCAGCGTCCCGACGCCGCGGCGGAAAAGTTTTTTCCGGTCAGGATGGACGTTGTTTGTACGCAATCCGGCGCTTTTTCCGTGAAGGCCAAAGTTCCGGCAACGGGCTGTCCGTTTGCGATCAGACGGCACTTCGAGGCCAATATTTCGACGCCCTTGACGGTGATTTGTTCGGGGAGTCCCGTTCTGCCGAGAAGATGTTCCCGGAGAACCGTCCCAACGGAGTTTCCTTGGACTGTCATATCGGTGAACGGCGGATAGACTTTCCGGGACGTTCCGAGGGTATTTTTTTCCCATTCGAAATGTTTGCGTACCAGTTCCTTTTCCACTTTCGCATTATTCAGGCTGAAGATGAGTTTGTATTCTCCGTCCAGTTCGGGGACCGTGAAACAGCTGATGACGCCATTTTTTCCCGGCACGGAATCCTTCCAGACCGTTTTTCCCGTCTTTGCATCAGCCAGTTCAACCGGGATCCGTTCCGGGAGCTTTCCTTTATAGCTGCCGAGAATATTCCCGATCCGCAGTTTCTTCAGGTAAGGATAATGGGCGACCTCGAAGTCGAAAGAGTTGACCTGTCCTTCGGCGACCAGCCAGCGGTTTTTCCGCAGGGGAACGTTCCAGATATATTGAAGCGGAAAAATCTCTTTTCCGGAGGAATCCTTCAGGGAGAGCGAAAGGTCGAAGTCGGTGCATGTATTGCCTGTCAGTTTCGCGTCGAAACGCACTTCTTTCGCTTCATCCGGGGCCAGTTTCAGGGGTTCTTCTTTGCGGACGTCCGGCATGTGGTTGTTGGTCAGAAGAATTTTTGCGTCAAACGTCCGAGGCGCATCGGCGCGGTTGCGAACCGAAAGGGTCATGTTGATGTGTTTCAGAAACGGGTCGCGGTTCCAGCGGAATGCCAGAGCGGGATTCTCTCTCGAAAAATCGATGCGGACGTCGTTGCCGTTGAAGTGTCCCGGAACCGAGGAGAAAAGCAGCGGACGCATCCAGCTGCGGCAAAGGCTGATTCCCCAGGGCTTGCCCGTAATTCCGCGCCCGAAAAGAGCCAGGGGAAATCTCGCTTCGACCGTCCATTTTCCATTCTCTTTCGACTGCTTGAATTCGACACCGGAATTTTTCCAGTCCGGTTTCTGTGTCTTTCCCCGCGGAATCGAATCGAAGTCGCTGTTTCCTGCGGAGTTGACGAGAAGATGATAGTTGATGCCGGAGGGATCGTCCGGTGCGGGATCGATGAAGAATTCCACTATATCCTCGAAGCACGCATGGACGCCCTTCTGCTGTTCTTTTGTGACAAGGCTTCCATCCTCCGGCAGTTCGGTTTCAGTTGCCAGATAGATGTAATTTCCGTCTGATGTGATGAAACTCTTCGCGGCGCGCCATTCCAGTTTTCCGCCGGACTCCTGCTTCATGCCGTCGAAGGAGAGGGAGTCGCGCCATTCTCCGGGCGAAAGTCTGCCGTCGATCACCGGCGGTTTCTCCGTGACCGGCGCGGGATAATTCAGCATTTTTCCGTCTCCGAAGAGTGAAAATGCGGCAAGGAGGCTCAGGGATGTCATTGCAATGTTTTTCATGAGATGAGATTTTTCCTTGATGATATATTCAGAATTTTTCACTCCATGGGAGGTTGGTTACCGTCACATTGGTCGGATAGGCCGGCACGGAGTTGCGGGAACGCGATTCCGTGTGTCCGTCGAAAAAGAAAAAGTTCCCTGACTCATTGTGGCGGAAAGCCGCGAAACGGATTTCATCGGGAGTCTCCAGCGCCTTCGTGTAGAACTTTTTCTGGATCATGTAGGAATCTCTTTTATTCGCTCCGCTGCCGGTTTCTCCTCCCTGAAACACCTGCGATGGATTTTTAATATTTTTACGTCCGGAAGAGGTGGCGGATATGGCTGTCCCGGATGCTCCGTTGAGGGCAATGTCGAAAGCCCTGTCCTTGGTGATTTCTACCGTCGGACAGGCAAAGACTTTCAGTTTTGCCACGTTTTTTACGCTTGAAAGTTCATATGCGCCCTTACTGTCGAAAATGCCCGCCGTATTGACGAGCTCGATCCAGTAGCGGTAAGTGCCGTTTGCATTGTACATGAACGGCATGAAATATCCGTAAATATCGTAATACTGAGCGCAGCAGAGGGAGGATTGTTTCGTCCCGTTCATGCAGCTGATCGCCTGTGCCCGGTTGCGCGCCGCATTCAGTGCCGGCAGCAGAATCGCCGCCAGAATCGCAATGATCGCAATCACGACAAGGAGCTCTATCAGTGTGAAATGTTCCCGGACGGTCTGGAAGGCGGTGTATGGATTTCCGGACTTTCCCCTTCGATTTTTTCGGCAGACTTTTCTCATATCCGTTTCCCTTTCATGAAATGATCTTGTTTCATGTGATGAATCTCTTTTTTATCCTGATCACCTTACGATGATTTCCGCAGGCTCGATGAAACATGGTTTCGAGTCATTTTCCGGCATCGAAAGCGCGATTTTCCACATTTCTTCCAGATTCAGCGGAACCGAAGAAAATTCCTGTCCGGGATATCTGGAATACAGCATATTGTAAACCCCCGCTTTCGGGAGACGGAGAAGTTCCGGATAACTCTTTGCTGCAAGTTCCATCATTTTGACGACATAATAGTCCGAGACAGCAAATATCGCGTCGATTTTGCCGGTTTTCAACTTCATTTTCAGGCTTGCGGGTTCCTCGTTCATTTCTTCAAAAGAAAAGGGGATCAGGTCCTTGCCGAAAGTTACGCCGTTTTCACGCTCGATTCCCTCCATGATTTTCTGACGGAACGGCATCGGGTATTTGTGCGAATGGATGAACAGGATTCTCTTTGCCCCTTTCTGTTTCATCAGAAAACGCAAGCCCTTCGAATAGACCGCCACCTCATCCGTGATGACAGCGTTTTCCGGGGGCTCCATCCACTCCCAGCGGTTGACGAAAACATGTGGAATTTCCTTAAGCAGAGGCTTCACGAGCTCCAGCGGGAAAAGACGTCCCTCCAGATCCAGCAGAATTTTTTCCGGCGAACGTCTCCGGACCCGGTTGATGGAATCCACAAAGTTCCCGGGCGTAACGCGGCAAACCATGGGAAGCATTCCCGCGGCTTCGGATTCGCGGAGAAACGAGTCGATGTAATTCTCAAAGTTATCCGTTCCCATCGCCAGAATCAGGACGACGAGCCGCGATGAACCGTATTTGAGCTGAGGATTGACAAATGTTCCGCTCTTGGGTTTCCGGACGATCATTCTGCGGTCCTCCAGAAGATTGCAGACCTCGTTGATCACCGTGTCGCTGCATTCAAACCGTTCCGCCATCTCACGCCGTGACGCCAGCCGTGTTCCCGGCGCAAGCCTGCTGCTCAATATTTCCTCTTCCAGTATCTGATATATCTGTTGCTTTTTGCTTTTTTCCGTTGTCAGGTTCATTCCGTGTCTCCTTATTCCGCTTCTTTATTCTGTATATTACACCACAAAACACCAGAAGCAAGCAAAAAAATCAATTCTTCATCCATTTTTCGAGAGAATCCAGTGAAACGGGTTCTCCGGTCCGCGCCGACCGGTTGGCTCCCCAGCCGATCATCATGCTGGCCATGCCGTCGAAGGCGTCGGCGAAAGCCCCGGCCGGATCATTTCCGGAGCCATGATTTCGGAACAGCGCGTCGAAAATACGGAAGTCGCCTCCGCCGTGTCCGTCTGCCAGGTTCGGTACACGGTAAAGTTTGTCGACGCCCGTGTGCGGCATGACGTGAATTGTGTATTCCGACGGCCAGCTGGTTATCCTTCCACCCATCTTGCCGATCAGACGTCCCGACGTGTCGACCATCTGGAAATGCTCCTGCCATCCGGGGAGGGGCTTGTTGTCCGTGATTCCACTCTCCAGGCGTCCCCCGGTTCCGTTGATCGCAAGATTCCAGCCCTCGAACGGAACGGAGGCATCGAGCGTGTAACTCAGGAGGCCGCCATTGCGATAGCGGACCAGCAGTGCCATGGTGTCGTAAATATCGGCGTCCTCCGAAAAAACGCAGTGGTCTCCGTCGTATCCGTGAACGTATCCCGCCTTGTAGGAAAGTTCCCGGGAGAGACGCTCAATGTCGGCGATGTCATAGTAAAATCCGCAGCGGGAGCCTTCGGCACAGTCGCGACAGCGTTTCGCGCCCATTTTACCTCCGGATTTTCCGAAGAAGTTCAGGGAGCAGTTTGCATAAACATTTTTCGGGACATCGTTGAAAAACCAGTTCGCAAGATCGAAATGATGCGCGGCTTTCGTGATCAGCAATCCGCCCGATTTTTCCATCAGACGGTGCCATCTGCGGAAATAGGAAGCCCCGTGTCCCCGATAGTCCAGATACCACGTGAGGTTCATCGAGACCGGACGCCCGATTTCTCCTCTCAGGAGAATTTCCCGGATCTTGTGACAGAGCGGAATGTGGCGGTAGTTGAATCCCATGAACAGTTTTTTGCCGCTGTCGCGTTCGGCGGTGAGGATTGCATCCGCCTCTTCCTGAGTCAGGCACATCGGTTTTTCCGAAGCGACTTCACACCCTTTGCGGAATGCCTTCACGATCTGTTCCGCGTGGACGTGATCAGGGGAGGTGATGATGACCAGCTCGGGCGTCTCCTCCGCGAGCATCCGGTCGTAATCCGAATACAGATTCGCATTCAGGGCATATCCCTGATCCGCGTCCTCGCACCGTTTTAGGACCGGATCGCACAATGCCGTGATTTTTACACAGTCGGAATAGCTTCCGGCCAAGGCGGAAATCCATGAATGTGACCGGTGTCCGATCCCGCTTATCGCGCATCGCAAGAGTTTCGTCATCGGAATTCTTCCTGTATATATGTTTCCGCGCGTCTTTCGCGTCTGTTTCGTTTCCTGTGATAATGATATTATACACCAGATTACACCAGATGCAAGGGGCAAATTCCAAAAAAAAGAGATTTTTGTTTTTCTGCGGGCGGAATGAACTACGGAATTTCGACGGCTTTGCGGTATTTGCGGGGAGGCATGCCGTAACAGACGGTGAATTTCTTGGAAAAGTAATTGGAGTCGTGAAAGCCGCACTTATCCGCGATTTCCGTAATGGAAAGATCGCTTTCCAACAGCAGTTTCCGGCTTTGGGCAAGGCGGAGTTTCAGAAGGTAGGCGACCGGAGAGGTGCCGGTCACCATCCGGAAGAGCCGAAGCAGGTTGTTGACCGACATGAAACAGAGTTCGGCCATTCTGGCAAGAGTCCAGTCTTCATTGAATTTGTGTTCCAGCATGCTCAGGAGCTTTCCAAGACGCAACGGGGCGACATTCTGGTTTTCATTTTCCTGAAAGTTCCGGGAGAGATACACCACAACCTCCAGCAGCAGTGCGGGGACCGCCGCCTCATAGCCTGCAGAACGGTCCTTCAGTTCCCTGTCCATCTTCTGAAGCAGCTCCAGCAGCGTGTGAATCTGGGGACGGTTCAGATACAGATGGTTCCGGAAGTTATGCTCTTTCCGGAGTCGCGGCTCGATGGTGAAAATGGTGTTGAATCCGGGAATGCGGCGGAGAAAGTGTGCCGACTGTTTCAGCAGCGCCTGGTCGAACATGATGTTGATGATTTTCAGGTTGGCGTAATCGGTGAAATAGTGCCGGGTCTGGTTCAGAATGACGAAGATATCGCCGGCTTTCAGGGTGTAGAGTTCCCCGTTGATGTCCTGCACGCCGTGTCCGTCCTCGATGATGACGATTTCCACGAAATCGTGAAAATGCCACTGTCCGGTAAAATCGTGAATATGAGTCTGGGAACAGCCTTCCACGCGTTTCAGGGCGACCGGCAGTTCTTCCGAATCGAAGTAGAGCGATCCGGTGAGTTTTCTGGCAGAAGTTTTCATAATGGTGATATAATACTCTTTTGTGGTGAAAAAATCAAGGTTGAATTCATGGACCCGGGATATATTGTATGGTATGTTCCGTTTTCGAGGAAACCTTCAAGCGGGGAGTTCAGAAGATGAATGTGGCGTTTGTCGGATCGGGGGGGGCCGGCACGATTCTGTTTTCCAATCTGACTCTCTGGTTCAAGGATGATCTCGCTATAATCGTCCCGGGAACAAGAGATCAGAACCGGACCCGGAAAATACCGGGCTCATAGACAACCAATGTCACATTCAACGTGACAAAGCCTTTTTTCCGGCTGGAAAAGTCTACCGTTTTCCAGGAACCGTCCGGCATCAGTTGTTCTATGTTTTTCGGCGTTTCCCGAAAACGCAATTCGAGACCTTCAACCGGGTCCATGTTGAGGTCATACGCGACCGCCAGCATCGACCCGTCCTTGCACTTTCCGCAGCGGAAGAGGATGTCTTGCGGATTGACCGCAAGGCCGGGAAGACGTCCGCCTTCCAGAAAGTCAAGGGCTTCGATCAGCAGTTCGCGGCGTCCAAGTGTCCGAACCTGATAGGAGGGCAGTTCTGTTCGGTATGCAAAGCACGCGACGCGTCCCCCCAGTTCATTGGTGAAGAATGTCAATCCCGCTCCGGCCCGGACGCATCCGGTGGTGAATTTTTGAGTCTCATTATATAGCGTGGTAACTTCGACGGCGCCTTTGTCAGGATTGATTTGAGGCAATCCTGACGAGCTCATGAAATTGAGCCGCCGTCCGGAGGTGTTGGAAATTTCCGCCGTGAAAAAGTATTCAGGATCGTTGCCGATAACGATTCCCATCAGCGGGGAGAACCCTCTGGATGCCAGCTTGAGAACCGCGGAGCCATCCAGCAGCAGATTTCCTTCGAAGAACTTATGGATTTCTTCATTCGTGAATTTGTCGATGTTATTGCCGGCGAGCATGCGGGTGCGTTTTCCGAAGTCCTGCCCGTAATGATAGGGGATTCCGAAAACACCGGCTTGCGAAATACCAAAGTCATTGAAGTCATACATCGCGGTAGGATGGAAAGGGTGATAGTCGCGGCGGATGTCGCTGACAGGGACTTCCGGCCCCATCCATTCGATGCCGTCCACCATGTCGAGCAATGTCCGGTAGCGGCCCATGTTCTTTTTGATGATCCGTTCGTATGCGCATCCCGATTCCGGACGCTTGTCCTGCATCGATGTGTTCCAGAGTTTGCTGCCGTTCATTCCGTTCAGGAGGCCGAACGTGATGTGGGCGTTGAGCGCCATGGAACCCATGCTGTAAAGGTTCTGCGGGAAGGTGTCCGATTCCGCGATCAGGTCCCTGATTTTGGTCGCGGCCATTTTCCGGATTGCGATGATACGGGCGATGTAGACCAATGCCTCCGGCTTCTGTCCGCAATATATCGCGCAGGCGATCCGCAGGAAGGGTTCGGTGCTGCCGGCAAGTGCCAGCGTGACTTTTTCCACGCTGTAGGTGCCGTAGCCGGGGAAGCACATGCCGCACCGGATGGCGGGATCAACGCGGTCGATGGCTGCGCGGATTTCCCTGGCAAAGGAGACGATCCCCTCGTCGAGCACCGCCGTCACGGTTTGAACGACCGGATCGGACGGTGAAGCCTTCTTCATGTGCGCCAGCAGCTCTTCCCGTTTCCATTCGCGTCCCAGGCGTTTATTGTATTCGGCCATGTGGAGGTCGCAATAGCATTCTCCGTTTTTGGTGCTGCAGAAATCATCGTCCACCAGAAAGAAGGCGGGCTTCGATTTTGCCAGATTTCCGATCGCATCGCAGATATAGTCACGGAATCCGCGATCCAGCGGACACTGACGCGAAGAACGGCGGGAATCGTTCTGTGTCGTATGCGTCCAAAGTTCCAGCGTAAGGGGGACCGGACCGCTCCAGCCGTGTCCCATGATGCTTTGAATCAGGATGCCGCAGCGGATGTCCTCGCGGTCGGCAAGTTTCCGTCTGACTTCGGCAAAAGCCTCCGCCATGCGGTCTGCACGAACTTTGGCCGGAGTGCCCTGCGGATGCAAACTGATGCTGAAAGTAACATTTTTCAGCCCGACCTCGTCCGCAATGCGGATAGCCTGCGCCGCCATATAGTCCGTGTCATCCGTAAAGAATGGAACCACATTCAGAAAATGAATCTGCTTCATGAAAAACTCCATCTCCAATATTTTGATTTTAATCTACATACTTTTCTGTCAAAATGAAAGATGGCAAAAAATAATCTTTCCATTATTTCTGGTCGGAAGTTGCCTTCTTTGCAAAAGAAGTCGCCATGTTCCAAACATATTCACGTCCCGGTTCGAAGAATTTTCCTGAGAGACCGTAGTACAGTTTGCGGTCCGAATTACGGTTCCAGACAAACCAGAAATCCTGTTTCCCAAGGTCCGTTTCAGAAGTCAACTGCGATGTGAACGCGATATTGTCAGACGAGGAGGAAAAGGAGGCTTTTTGAGGAAATTTCCCCTTGAACTCCTCGCGTTTGTTATCGGAAAAAATACCCGATTTGCCGGTTCCATCGCGGCCTGTGACTGAATAGTCCGTAAAGCGAGAATGCCACGGATGCATGAAATTATAGAGCACGCTGACATAGTAATTTTTCGAATCGGTGTTTTTCATGGAAACTCGTTCCATGATGGCTTCGTTTTCGAGCTTGAGTGTGTATTCCGTGAGCAACGTCATGAGCAGGGATTTTTTTCTCATCTCAAAGCTTTTGCATTCCGTGACACCCGTCACGGGAGTCCACTGCTTTCCATCGAGGAAAAATTCAACCTTTACGTCTTTTTCGCCGATTTTATTTTCCATGTGCCCGCTTCCGACAAAACCGGTTTTGGTGGCTATCACGGTTCCATACCAGGCAGTTCCTTTGCGGCAAATCTCAACATTGTCATACCAGATTCCGTTCATATTCCAGAAAGAACGCTTGAGAAGTTCGATTTTGATCTTGCCGTTTTGGACCTGGAACGAATCCGGCAATTGTGCGAATGCGGTGTATGCCGCGAGCGTCAGAATGATTGCTGAAAGAATTGTCTTCTTCATTTTTTTGCCTTTATCGAGTGAATGATTTCAAAAGATTTCAGAAGCCCCCTGAAGTATTGTCCTCCCTCGCCGCCGAATGCGGAAAGCGTCAACCACATCGAGTGTCCGGTGCATGGAAATGAAGCGGTCCGGTCATTTGCCGAAATGAATACTTCCTCTCCGTCGAATGCGAAGACAACCTTCTGCCATTTGTCATTCAGGAGTTTGATGTCCGTGTCGAATTCGACTGTGCTCGCAAGCGGCGACTTGCTGACAAACGGCGTCCGTCTGCGGAATTCGATTCTGATTTGTCCTTTTTTCAGGCTTAGTCTGAACCCGGTCAAGTAGTTTGCTCCATACTGTTCGAAAAGAATCTGGTCGCGTTCCGCGTCATCGGGCTTGATGTCGAACGACATTTTGAATCCGGCTCGCTGGGGGACAACCGTGTTTGGAAACGCGATGAAGTTCCCGTGCTGGCCGTTGAACCGGAGTGCCCATTCGCCGTCAGGTTGTTTTTCCCATTCCGGAGCGCTTCTTTTGCTGCCTTCCTGTTTTGTGTATTGGAGCAGACACCCCGGCACGGAGTTTCCGGCGTGAATCAATCCCATAAAGCCGTTAGAAACGGATGTGTAGCCTCCGATGTGCGCATAAAATTCGCGTCCGGCGTCCGTCCGCAGAATATTTCCGCATTCCGGATTGAACTCATATTTGATGTCAGGAACTCTATTTTCCGCAATGTCGTATGTGGTGACTCCTGATTCGTTGCGGGTCACACTGACCGGAATTTTTTCCGTGGAGGGCTTTCTGTTGACGGCATACCCGTTCCCCCACCATATTTTGCCGTTTTCCGAGACGACGCGCACCGCAAGGACGCCCTCCGGATTGTCGGCTGCCAGAACGGTTTTGAAAGCGGCGTCCTTTCTGTTGAGCGGCAAAGGCAGACGGCTCGGTCTATGGAAGGTTTCAAGCGAAAGCATCAGCCCGTCCTCGAAGACTTTGGATTTGATTCCATACTTTCCGAGTTCCGCAAGAGGAATGCTCCATTCGAACGGTTGATCTTTGGCCGGACCGTCCTTTCTGACACCTTTCACAGAAAGGACGGCATTCCCTATTTCCTTGTCACTGACGGAAAAAAGAATTTCGCCGATCCAGTGGCTGGCCGATTTGAAGGAAAATTTGCTGTTTGCAAACGGGATCTGCTTCGCTGTGAGAGTCGGATTGGACTGATCGGCATTTCCCGGATCGCGCGGCGTCTGGAAGGTGAGAGCCGACGGTGCATTTTCCAGTTTGATTTCCGAATCGATGCGTATGAATTGTCTTTTGTCACAGCAGGCGCAAGACAGTTTGTAAAGCCGGCTGTTCCGGTCGTTTTGCAGGTATTCATTCTTCGGGTCCCACGCGAAAATCTCATTGCTGTTCTGAAGGACCTCGACTGCGTTCAGGCTTTCATTGAATTCGAGTTCAGAGTCAAGTTCAACTTCATGCACTCCCGGTGAAATGGACCGTCCCATTTCCGCGAAAACCGTTTTTGACTTTATCGGACGCAGAACATTACGCAGCGGTGTGCAGAACCATGTTTGGTCGCTGCTGACCGTTGCGCGCATGACGCTGAACGGGAGTCCGCCGGGGAAAACGCTTTTTTTGTTTTTGTAGTCAACCGTCAGTTTTGGCGTTAGCAATATCGCGTCGCTCAAATCACCGGATCTGATTTTGACGGTTTCCGCTTTCAGTTCGGACTGTTTGAACTTGAATGGGCCGGCATTGTAAACGGCCTTGCCGTTATGATCGAGAAGTTCGACATCAACGCTGTAGTCGCTTCCCTCGGAAGTGTCGGGCACGTTGAGAAGTTCAAGTTCAAAATCGGCCCCGCCTTCCAGCTGACGGCGCTGGCTGACGATCAGGTTTGGAAGGGAAAGATCGTCGCCGGGATTCGGGGAAGGCGCCAGATTCTTCGCTTTGTCGGTATAATACTTGAAGATGCGCAGGAGTGCCATCGGCTTTGCAACGGTCGGTTCAAGGTTGGTATCCTCGTTGAGTTCATCCCACTCAAAGCCGAGGATGATGTCAACATGGTGTTTATAGGCCAGATCGAGATAATTCCGAATGGTTTTTGTGCCGTCGCGGGAACACGTTTGGGAACCATGGTAACTGGTATATCCAGGCCAGACCTCCAGGGAAAGCAGTTTTTTCCCGTTGAATTCCTCCTGTGCGCACGCCGCGCCCAGCAGTGGCAGCATGATTTTATCGTAATATTCAACCGGAAGTGTCAGGGAAGTGGTGTTCAATCCCGGAGGAAGTTCGACTCCGGCGCTGACTTCCAGATATTTCGAGACATAGTCAAAATAGGCGAGAAGCAGCGATGCCGGCACTCTGCCGTGTCTGTTCCAGACGGAGTACAAGTCCTCCAGACGGCTGTGCTTCCAGCCTGTCCTGCGTAAGTTGAAATAGTTCAGCTCCGTAATGAATGCAATCTCGCGGCCGCCGTGCCTCTGCTTCAGTTCCTCCAGATATTCTTTCAATTGATCCGGGGAAAAACCGTCTCCGAGATAACTGAAAACGAGCGGAATTCCGTCAAGACGCACCGAAGCCGGGCTGTCATACAGTTTTTTGACGGATGCCGGATCAAAATACTTATCCGGTTTAATGATCGGACAGAGAGCGGGAATCAATTGAAATCCATTTTCTTTTTCAGCCGAGGGGTAAATGTCTGCCACGTTTCCGCTGATGACGGAACAGCCGTCAAAGCCATAGGACCGCATGATTTTGAAACTTTTTGCGAGCGAAGCCTTTTTGAGTTGCTGTTTCCCCGGCTCCCAGAGCATTCGGTTTGCGGCAAGGGCCCGGTCATACCATAGCTTTTCAGTGAAGAAAAGCCGTCCGGAACGATATCGGACACTTTCCGTGAAAAGTCTTGGAGGGGTAAAAACAGGTTTTCTTGTCATGGACAGTTTCTGTATTTCCGGCAACAGTTTTTCCCCGAGCGAGAAGTCCGCGGCTGAGAATGGTACCGTTTGTGCCGCTTTTTCCCGGATATCACTGAAATATTCTTCCGTTCCTCCAAAAGATGAAAAAGACAAGACGGCAAGCAGTGTAAGTAATATTTTTTTCATTCCATCTTCCAGGCTGCGGGGTTGGAGTTGACATCGCCAAGGACACTTGCCGAATAGGGTTTGACCCCATGGAACGATTGGACCTGTCCGCCGACGAAGAGAACATTTATCGCGCCGGCATGTCGCGGGGTGGCTTGTCCGACGTTGTCTGCCGTTTTTGTAGCGTAATATACCATATAATAGCCTAAGTCCGGGGTCATACTGTAACTGGTATCCATGACGTGATATACTTTCGTCGGATGTTTGATTTGCGAGAGCTTACAACTTTTGGTTGTGGTGCCTCCGACAAATTCCGAACTGCCCGGACCGCGATAGGCGATCCCGTAACTGCACCATCCTCCCATTGCATAGTTCCCAACGCCCTCCTTTGCTCTCGGATGCCCCGGACATTTGAACACTCCCAGCGGAATGTATTTTCCCATGAGCAGCATGTTCCCCCATATTACGTATGTTCCAGTCCCCCAGACCAGATCGCTGACCTTGTTATAGGAATGGTTTGGCAGATGCTCCTTATAATCATCCGCATATTGTGCGAACGCCAGCCCCATCTGTTTAAGCTGTGCCGAACATGCGATTCCTCTGGCTTTGGCTCTTGCCTGATTTAACGCGGGCAGCAGCATCCCTGCCAGAATCGCTATGATGGATATGACAACGAGCAATTCGATAAGTGTGAATCCCGTTCTTCTGCTTTTCATTTTTTACGTTTCCTCTCTTAAGGTTGATTTTCTTATGATGAGTTTGGATTTGATGACGATCTCGCGCATCGGCAGCTCCGGATCGGCTATTTGCGCGAGAATCATGTTTGCGCAGACGGCCCCGAATTCGCGGAACGGGGGACTGATGGTTGTGATTTCGGGTTCGCCGTCAGAAAGTCTGAGATAGCCCTCGATGTCATCGAACCCTGCCACCGCGGTGCCGGAAATTCCTTTGTCACGAAACGCCTCGCGTAATCCAATCGCTATATGATCGTTCATTGCGATAAATGCATCATACCGTCTCATCCGTTTCCATTCACTGTGGACAAGTCGGTATGCGGCAAGAGTTTCGCCTGTTTTTTTGTATTCGGCATATGGAAACATGAAGAAATCTTTTCTCGAGATTCCGGTCTCCTGCTTTTTGATGACATCAATCCATTCCGAACGTCTGCTGTTGTGCGCCCCTTCCACACCGACCATCGCAATTTTGCGTCCCTGTAAATGCCCGAACAGTTCGCCGAATGCGCATGAATTGTCAATTCGAACTTGATTCATCGGGAAGTTTTGTGACTGACCTTCGGAAGGCATCTGAAACGTTGCAACCGGAAAACGCTGCCGCATTATTTCACTCAATGCCATTGCTCCGACATGACACGCCATCAGAACGAAACCATCGACCCGGCATGAAAGAAATGTCTTCATGACCTCGCTGTCGGTTATCTCCGGGGTTTCGTCCGAAACCGGCAGGATCGATATCGTATAATTGGATTTCCTGAGTTCCTGAACAAGAAATTTGACAAACAGTCCGAGTGTCGGGGAGGTTCCCAGCGTTTCCACACTCGGAAGAATCAGACCGATGCTGTTGGTTTTTCCTGATGCAAGAGAACGCGCTGAGAATTTCGGGTAAAAATGATGCCTGTCACAAGCTTCCAGAATTTTTGTGCGTGTCTTTTCTTTGACCTTTGATCTCATAACGGGATCGAGAGCGCGCGATACGGTCATTGCCGATACCCCGCACAACCTCGCGATTTCGTGTATGGATACATCTTTCATGATCGGAGCCTTCTTTTTTATGTTACCGCTAACATTATACATCATCCGTTCTCTTTTGTCAAGATGTGTTGTTAAAAAATCAAGCTTTTTTATGGGCTTTCGAAAAATGCGAAAGGGCAGGGGGCTTTTGCTCCCACTGAATTCTGTCAGCGTTCAGGTTTGAAAACGCTGTCTCCTGCACTGATCTGCAATTATAGAATTAAAACCAGGAGATCGGAGCGGTTGCAGGTGCGGCAGAACCTTGCCGGCATAACTTATCCGGAATTTTTTTGTTTTGCCTCTTGTAATTTGATCTATTATGATCTATAATATTATAACAAAATAAATCATGGCTGGTGTTTCACTATGCGGGAACCATTAAAAGCAAAAATGATGATTGATTCTCTGAGGGAGCAGATCATCAGCGGGCAGATGCCTCCAGGCGGGCGTCTGCCTCCGCTGCGGGCGTTGATGACGAAGTTTTCCATCTCTTTCAACACGGCCAAACGCGGCATTGACTATCTGGTGGAAATTGGTCTGGTGGAAACACGGGCACAGAGCGGAGTATATGTCAAAACCGGAGGAAGCAGCAAAAAGCAAGGGGGCCGAAAGATAGCGTTATTCATATCGCCTGAAGCCAAAACCGGGTTGTCTGGAATTTTTACTACAGTCTTTCTGGGTATTCAAAAAGCGGCGGAACAATCTGAATGCGCATTGGAATTGCATTTTGTCGGAATCAATGATATTTCGCAGCAGAAGATTGACGCAGTTATCAGCCAAACAGACGCCATGGTTCTGCTGGCTGAATACGATTCGGTTCTGACCGACTTGAATGTAAGTATTCCGGTTGTTGGGGTCTGCATGCAGCGTAATTATAACGGTAAAATTTCATTACTCGACCTTGATTATTTTCAGGCCGCAGAATTGGCTGTGGACTACTTCCGGCAGCATCGCATGAAAAAAGTCATGGCCGTGGTCGATTCGCAATGTCGCCCGGCCTATTTGCAGAGGGCGGCTCAGTTTGTTGCGGCATGGCGGGCGGACGGCGGAGAGGCGGAAATTGGATTGGAGCCGGAGTCTTTTGATTCTGATCGGGGGTATTGGTTCGCCACCGGCTCGCTGCTGCAGGCGGCAGCGGAAAACTACCGGAAAAGCGGCCATCCGAAGCGGCTGGCAGAGCAGCATGTTGTGCTGGGCGTCGACGGAAAGCGTTTGCTGGTTCCTGATTTTGAACCGGCGCCGACACTGGCAGTGGATTGGCAGGCAGTCGGACGCTGCGCTTTTCAAGAATGTCTTTTCCGGATCAACCATCCTGGAGAAGCGCCCCGGCGCATGATGCTGCCGGTCCGTCTGGTGGAATAGCTTACTAACGATTGGCGTCCGATGAAAACAATTCAAGGAGGTTCAAAAAAGAATGATGAAACAGGAACAACAAACCGGCAGACTCGAAAAAATCTTGAATTTTTCGGCGGGTAAGGACTTTTTGTGACTAAATCTTTACGGAAATGGAAAAAAGGAAAGATAACAATGAACAACTATCCATCTGAACAGAGGCGACTGAATGGCGATGAAAAGCAGCGTGAAAATCGCACGCATGGGTTGATCGATGAAGTGAGACTGGCGAGGCGTGAGAGATTCAACTCATTGCGGATCAGCGCGTTTACATTGATTGAGCTATTAGTCGTTATAACTATCATTGCGATTCTTGCGGCATTGCTGCTTCCGGCACTGAGCAAGAGCCGGGACCTGGCAAAACGCATCAAATGCGCCAATAATCTCAAAAACCTGAGTGCGGTCTGTTCGCTGTATGCCGACGACAACAAAGGCTATTATCCATATGACCGGCAGGAAGGCAGTGTAACTCCCAGCGTCATGACCAACTGGGTGATTGTCACGGCGCCTTATCTGGGGGACAACACCGTTTCCGCGACGGTCCGCAAACCGGTTCACGTCTGCCCTTCCATGCCCGTAACGGGCATTACCGGAAATTCGACTCACTACGGGATCAACGCCAATATCGCCTGCCGGGTCGTAACCCGGGCAAAAACCCCTTCCGCCAACATGCTGCTGATGGACGGCGGCAGATTGAGAAGTACCGACACCGCCTGTTACACCTTCCATAATCCACTGTATATTAAAACCTATATGCAGATTCAAGTCGATATGATGCGCCATCGGCAAGTCATTGAAACGGCCTATCTGGACGGGCATGTCGATAATCCCTCGCCGTCACGGGTGATAACTATTTCGCTGGTCTATGCGGGTCGTGACAGCCTGGATCTCACATCACATCATGCCTATTTGTTCTGGAGTCTCGTCGGAACCAGACAACTCAACGATTAACCATCTAATGACGGCAGGAAACCGGAAATCATGAGAAAGAATCTTTTGCTGGCGGCATTGTTCGCCGTTTCAGGGCTGTCGGTCATTACGGCAGAGGCAGACAACAATTTTTCGAGCGAACTGTTGAGTCCCTTTTCCGGGCAAGGCCCGGTTGAGTTCACCAACCCGCGTCCCGGCTGGGTATTCTTCAAAAACGGTAAAACCTCCGGTGAATTGAGCCTGGAGGGGGTCGAAACTCGCAAGGTGAAGCTGATCAACGGGGAAGGATTTGCCGAACTGCCGGCCGGCAGATATCGCGTCAGCGGAATGGCTCCCGCCGGATTGACGGTAAGAACAACTCCGGCGCTGCTGTTTTATTTTTTTGCGGGGGACTTCGAACAGCCGCTCGTTCCCGGCCTGACGATTACCGAGGACAAGAAATACGGCCGGATAGGCATGTATATCTATCATTGGAAATATCTGCGGGAAAAAATTCTGCCAAGTTTCAACATGCTTCTCACAGGAGGCTTTCATCCGGCGCTTGACGCGTGGCGGGCGGAAGGCAAAAAGATCATCGTGTCGATCCCGATGTCCACTAAAGCGGAAAATCGGGAAGCGGCGTGGAGTAAAAAATTAACATCCTCCAGAAACGACGGTATCATTGTGGATGAATTCATCCTGCCGACGAGTGATCCGAACAAAACCGGCAGCGAATTCGGTTATACTTCCCCCGGATTGGGATTCGATCCGGTAACCCTCAACGCAGTTCGCGCCGTCGGGCTGGAGGCACAGAAAAACCACGGGCATTTTTATGCATGGCTGGGGGTGCCGTGGAATTCCAGAACCGAAGCCGTAAAACCTTTGTTCGAAGCGTTGCGTGAAGTGGACGGATATATCCTGTGGGAAGCCTATGCGTTCTCTCGAAATTATCAAAAGGAAATGAAAATCCGGCTCCTGGATCGAACCGCCGGTTTTCTCCAGACCAATCCCAAGGCGTTTCTGTCGATTCTGATCGCGCCATCGACAATGGAGTTCTCGGACAACAATGCCGAAATCGACTTCAAAGTCTGGCTTGACAAACAATTGAATGCGATGGCCAATCATGCCGATTTCGCCGGCATTCGCGGCCTTTCCCTATATGTCGCGCATTATACTACGCCGGAAATGCTGCGCTGGTATGCGGCGTTGTTGCGTCACTATGCATTGGAAGGCCGCAAAGAAATGCTTTCCGACCGTTATGGATATAAGCTGGAACCGGGGATTCTTCTCAATCCGGAATGGCGTGAACAACTCAGCGCATGGACGGTCCATGCCGCCGAAAAGAACTCCCTTGGCCTCAGGAGCCCTTCTGAATGGGGTTTTAAACGCGGCTACTGTCCCAAGGCGGAGACGGCGCTGTTGAGCATGAAAAAGGTGAACGGCAAGATGAATACATTGAGTCAGGCGTTGAAAAATCTTCAGCCCGGCAAACTTTATTCTCTGAGGACGATGGTTACAGCTTTTGACCGCACTGTCCCGGAAAAGGTTGCGGTTCATTTTGCTTTGAGCAATTGTGAAATCATTGAAGTCCGGCTGCGGCTTTTGAGCGATTATTCGCCGGCGGCGACCAATCGGCAATGTTGGAATGCATATGACGTCGTCTTCAAATACCAGGGCGGCGCACCGGTTGTCCTGACGGTAAGCGATGGGATCGGCTCGGATGGTTTTGGCCCGGGTTCCGACGCGGTTGTTTCGAAGGAAATTCTGATCGATTCGATTCGTATTGCACCCTATTTTTCCGAATGAGTATGGGGGAGAGACAGCGGTTCGTTCCCTTTAATTGAGCATAAAAATCGGCAATACGGCAAAAAGAACAAGTCATTTTATTCACCAATATGGAAGGAGTGTTTTAAAATGTTGCGGCAAACAGCGGTCATTACAGGCAATGGTGAAGTTAAAATCCGGCAGGAAGCGTTGCCTTCGCTGAAGAACAATGAAGTGGCAATCGAAGTCCATGCATCCCTGATCAGTCCTGGCACGGAAATGAGTTTAGCGCGGCGATTGCGTGAAAAACACGACTCGGCGATGGAACCATTGCAGTTCGGCTATTCCTGCGCCGGGGTTGTCATTGAAGTCAGGGGCGACGGACACGGTTTGCGACCGGGAATGCGGGTTGCGGCAATGGGGACGGGGGCTTTTCATGCCGACTGCGTCAATGTTCCGGTAAATCTGGTAGTGCCGATTCCGGACAAGGTTCCGTATGAAGAAGCTGTCTATGCCTGTCTGGGGGCGACTTCGTTGCAGGCGATACGTCGAACCGGCCCGGCGCTTGGCGAGTACGGCATTGTTCTTGGACAGGGCATCGTCGGGAATCTGGCGGCGCAACTGGCGCAGCTCAGCGGGGCGCGCATCATCTGCTGGGAAGGATTCTTCTCGCGAATCAAAATTGCCCGGAAATGCGGATTGAAAAATTTTGCAGACGGACAGAAGCCGAAAGGCATTGAAACCACAAAGGCTTTTACCGCTCCCTACGGTGCCGATTTTGCCATCATGGCATTTGGCGGCGAAGCGACGGCGGCGTTTGATGCGGTCAAATCCTGCATGAAAGTTTCCGCCGACACTCATGCAATGGGACGGATTGTGCTGGTCGGCGGTTGCCAGATCAAGGTCGGCGGCGGGGCATATTCAGGAAATCTGGACATCAGAGCGGCATCACGTACCGGCGCGGGTTACAAAGACACGGACTACGAACACGGACAGGATTATCCGGCGGCGCTGGTCCAGTTCACTACGCAACGCAATCTGCGGGAAATCATCGCGTTGATCGCCGAAAAACGTCTGTGTGTCGCGCCGATGACCACTCATCGGATTCCGCTGGCGGAAATAGGAAAAGCGGCCGATCTGCTGATTGACCACCCGGACCAGGCCATGGGCGTGGTTCTCACAATGAAGCAATAACCTTGGAGTTCAGACAATGACATTTAGAATCGGATTGGTGGGACTTTGCACTTCACACCCGGAATGCTGGGTGCCGATTATCCGGGATTTAACGCGGCAGGGAAAATACGACATTGAAATCGCTGCCGCCTGGGATTCAGGCGAAACCCGTCCCTCCGGGTTCGCCGCCGAATTCTGCCGGAAATTCGAGATACCGAGGACGGTTGCCGCAATGGAGGAAATGATTCCGCTGGTCGACGGTGTCATTGTTCACACGACCAACTGGGATCGTCATCTGGAGCAAGCCCGTCCGTTTGTTGACGCCGGCAAGGCGGTAATGATCGACAAGCCCGTCGTCGGCAATCTGCGGGACGCTGCCGTTCTTCTCGACTGGGTGAAACAGGGCAAACGGGTTACCGGCGGCTCCTGTCTCCGTTTCAATCGGGAAGTTTCGGAATTTCTTGCGACACCCGAGGAAGAACGGGGCCGGGTGCAAACGGCTTATAGTGCGATCGGCGTCGATGACTTCAATTACGGCATTCATGCCTATGCCCTGCTTTCCTGTCTGATGGGACCGGGAATCCGCTCGGTCCAATATCTGGGCAGCAGCAACCAGAAGCAACTGATGCTGCAATGGTCGGATGGACGGATTGCCTTGCTGACGGTTGGAAAAACCGCATGGCTGCCGTTTAATCTGACTGTCGTCACGACTAAAAAAGTCATACAGATTGCGGTCGACAACACCAGAATCTATCAGAGTCTGCTGGAGGCGCAACTGCCGTATCTTACCGGTCAAACCGACAGGCGTCCGCTGGAGATGGAGGAATTCCTTGAACCGGAACTGGCGGCGCTGGCCGCCCGGCAGTCCTGGCTGAACGGCGGTCAGAAAGTTTTCCTGACGGACCTCCGCCATGACGATCCCGGTTATGACGGCACGGCGTTTGCGCGGGAATACCGGCGCAGTCGTCTGTCTTAGTCCGGAAAAACATGTAAAACAGGGGCGACCATTTATGCGAATCGTCGATGAACTGAAGAATCCGGGCATGAAATACCGGCCGGTGCCGTTCTGGAGCTGGAATGACAAGCTGGACCCGCAGGAATTGCGTCATCAGATCAATCTGATGCACGATGCCGGGCTGGGTGGTTATTTCATGCACGCCCGCGGCGGACTGTTGACCCAATATATGAGCGACGACTGGTTCGATTGCACCCGCACCTGCATCGAGGAAGGCCGCAAGTTCGGAATGAATACATGGGCTTATGACGAAAACGGCTGGCCCAGCGGTTTCGGCAATGGCATGGTCAATGGATTGGGACTGAAATACCATCAGAAATATTTGCGGCTGGAAACGGTGGACTCTTCGAATATCAAACGAGGCGACAGCACGATCGGATATTTTGATCCGAACGGCCTTACGTCGCTCGATCACCCGGAAAAACATGAAGGGGAACGTCTGCTGCACTTTTACTATGACGTCAATCCTTATTATGTGGATACGCTGGATCGCGAAGTGATCGGCGCATTTCTGGAAAAAGTTCATCAGGAATATTACCAGCGTCTGACGCCGAAAGAATGGAGCGGGCTGTCCGGTTTCTTCACGGACGAACCTCAGGTGTCACGCAAAGGCATTCCCTGGTCTTTTATCATGGAACGCGAATACGAGAAAAACTACGGGGAACAGTTGCTCCCGCTGCTGCCTCAATTGTTCATGGAGGTCGGCGGTTTTCGCCGGACCCGTTATCGCTTCTGGCGTCTGGTGACGATTCTGTTCATGAACCATTTCATGAAACAGATTTATGACTGGTGCGATGCGCACCATTGCCGTGTCACCGGCCATCATGTAATGGAGGAAACTTACAATTCCCAGCTGACCTGCAACGGGGCGGTCATGCCGCACTACCAGTATTATCATATTCCCGGCATGGATTGGCTGAACCGTCACATAAAACCGGTGACGACTCCGGTTCAAGTGGCATCCGTCTGCGCGCAGACCGGGAGAAAACAGGTTCTGGCGGAAACTTTTGCGCTTTGCGGCTGGAACGTCAGAATGGAAGAGCTCAAATGGATCGCCCAATGGCAAATGGTTCATGGCATCAATCTGATTTGTCAGCATCTGGAAAGCTATACGCTGAAAGGGATTCGCAAACGCGATTATCCGGCATCGTTATTCTATCATCTGCCGTGGTGGGACGAATATCGGCGTTTCAATGACTACATTTCCCGGCTGGGCGTGCTCCTGTCTGAAGGAGAAATTCATACGGATGTAATGATCCTTCACGGACAGTCTACAGCCTGGCTTTGCTTTTCCGGCAGCAACGACAAAAATGAAGTGAACAACCGCTATTTTGACAGTCTCAATCAACTGAGCGAACAACTGGATACGGCTCATATCAACTATCATTACGGCGACGAAACATTGATTGCCATGCACGGGAAAGTCGAAGGCAATCAGTTCGTGGTTGGCCGGCAGCGTTATGGAGTGGTTGTGATTCCACAGCTCAAGAATTTTTCACTGGAAAATTTTGTCCTGCTGCGGCAATTCGTGCTGGCCGAGGGACAGGTTTTAGCGGTAAGAAACCAGATCGAACCCGATGAGAAAATCTATGTCGGCGGTGACATCGACAGCCGTATGGCGGAGTTGTCCGGACATTTTACATGGTTCGCTTCCGAAGCCGAGCTGACGGCGGCGTTGCCTCGGTTTACGGCGGTATGTCCGGTGGTGAAACCCGGTACTCCGGCGTTGGAGGCCAATGAGCATGCAAACCAATTGGGCGAAATCGCTTTTACCAGCCGTTATTTCACCAATCTGGATGGGACTCCGGCAACCGTCTACTATTTTGTCAATAACGACCTGCAGAATGTATATGACTCGGAAATCTATCTCCCCGGCGATGCTGTGGAACGATTCGATCCGGCAAATGGCCGCTTCTCTCCGGTCCGCTTCAGAAGGGTCAACGGAAAATGCTGTCTGCCTCACTGTTTTGCGCCGGGCGGCGACCTCGTATTGGTGTCGCGCACCGGCCGAACAAGGACGTTGACGACTGAAGTCGAGCTCTGCCGAAGCACCCCGGCAACGCTGTCCGGCGGTAAGCCGCCTGTCGATCTGAATGGAAAATACCGTTTAACGGCGATGTCCGCCAACCTGCTGACGCTCGATTACTGCTCATACTGGTTCGACGGCAAACTGCAGGAGAATAATGGCTATGTATTGAATATCCAGGACCGGGCACTGAAACTGAAACGCCCGGTCGATGTGGAAATGGAGTTCAGATTCGAGGTTGCGGCGGATTACGACGGTCGTGAGTTATTCCTGGTCATGGAGATCCCGGAGCGCTTCGATGCGGCAGTCAACGGCAAGCCGTTGCCATATGTTGACGCCGGATTCCAGTTTGACCCGGCCTTCCGCAAACTTGATATCCGTCCGCTGGTAAAATCCGGCGAAAATACGATTCGGCTGAAGACGCGATTTTCTCAGCCGGACCATGTGTATGAGTGTCTGGAACGAGCCAAAGTCTTTGAATCGGAAAAGAACAAACTTTCCTATCTGATGGAAATCGAAGCAATCTATCTTGCGGGCGATTTCGGAGTGAAAGCCGCACACGAGTTCCAGCCGTTGGCAAGAGAGGCGGTGCGGGTGAACCCCGGGTTTACGCTCTGCCGCCGTCCCGAACAAGTTGAACTGGGCCGGATTCATGAATCCGGATTGCCGTTCTTCGGCGGTAAAGTTACGCTGAGCCGTGATTTCGAGGTCATGGCAGGGGAGGAAAGCGGACGCTGCCTGCTCTTCGATTGCGAAAAGGCGATTGTCGCCAAATTCCGTCTGAACGGCAAGGACCTTGCCTCATTGATCTGGCATCCTTACAGTATGGCGCTTGACGGCATCCTGAAAGCCGGGACGAATCATCTGGAGATTGAGCTGACGAATAGTCTGCGCAATATGCTGGGACCGCATCATCTGGAGGAAGGGGAATCATATGGAGTCGGTCCATCTTCCTTTTACAAAGAACCGGGAGCCTTTTTCACCGGCTGGCGCAGCAGCAGTTGGAATGACGATTATTGCCTGGTCGAGTTTGGATTAGATAATCTCAGAATAATTTGAGCTGTACAATAATATCTTAAAATTCCCTGTTTTTCAGTTTTTTTGAAAAGTCTCCATGAATCGGGGACTTGCAAGGTTTCCGATTGAACATCCGTAACGCCTTCCTGTTCTTTTACTTCAGGATTGGCAACCTCCGACTGGCGTTTTCGCTTATTGCCATTTTATTGCTTCCGGATTTCTGTTCGTCGATTAGTTTTTTTGCATTCCTCAAAAAATATGAGTTCACTTTTTTCCTGCTTTACATTCCTGGCCCTCCAGTAATTTAATCAGTTCATCCATTTCTTCCTGAAACGGTTTGACGTCCGGAGAAGGAACCGCGCCGAATTCTTTCAATAATGCGACAATCTCTTGGTGGTCAAGAGAGACTTCATTGTCAATCCATGAAAAACCGTCCGGATTTTTCAAATTCGGATTTCCTCCATTTTCCAGATAAACTCGTGCGACTTTCAAATCGAGATTCACTTGTATAATACAGTCGACAGGAATTTCCACACCATGTTGCATTATACTCCGGACAAGTTCATGTCTTTTCAGCATAATACAAAAACCAATCGAGGTATGACTGAGTTTTGCCCCATGATCCAGCATGAATTCGAAAAATTCCAGGGACAGCAGAAATCCCCACTGATCCAGTGCCGTCATGCCTTCCCTGTCGACCGCGTTGATATCCGCACCTTTCGAAAGCAGAAATTCCACCGCGACGCGACTCTGTCGGAATACGGCGGACATGAGACGCTGTTCTCCGTTTTCGCTGAGGGTGAAATTGCCGCTTTCAAACATCATTCCAACTGTGTCGGGAGAAAAAACCCGGCACAACTCCGGCAGAATTACAGTCTCATCCGAAAGTAACTTTTTAAACTTCAAAATGTGAGTCCAACAAGCTGGAATAAAGAGTCTTTTCGTAGTTCCGATCAGGAATTCCGTCGGGTCCCCGGCTCCCGCCAAGGCCGTGGCGAAACAGAAAACGGCCTTATACCAATCTTCAGACGGTCGCTCCATGAAGGATCGGGACCCCAATTCCTTCAGAAAAGTCCGGGCCTTGTCTTGAGATTCGGCATAAATCCTTGGTTGAATCATGGCGGCGTCCAAAACCAACAGGGAGAAACAGTCGTTCTTTTTGAGGATGATTACTGTTATTTGAATATTGATTTTTTCTGGATGCATGCGATAGTGAGAAATCAGGTTCTCAAAGTTGGTTTTTATGCCGAATTCAGTAAGAATCCCTTCTATATATTTGAGGTTGGGCATTTTCGGATTGTTTCCTGTCGCAACGACGGCCGCCAATGCATTGACATACGCGTATTTTTCTTCAAACGGACGATCTTTCAATGGATGATTCAGGCTGAATTGCACGGAATCACTCAATTCCTTTTTGGATGATTCCATGAGGTTCAAATCCGTTTCCTTGCTGTTTGTCACAAGCCCTCTTCTTGATGTTTCTGTCATTTTTACCTCCCAATTTTATTATGACTTCTTTCCAATATCCCGGACTTCAGAGTTCTTTCTGGGGTTTTTCTTGGAATGTATCCAAAAAGAATGAAAATTCTGTCCGATATCATACAGGGGCCGCTCTGCCAAATGATGACATATCAACAAAAATCGTTATTTTTTCAACATTCTATTTTATCACATATTTTATTTTTAAATCATGAGAGATGTGTTATACCATTTTGAATATTACAAATGTATTTATATTTCAGGGCAACCGCACTCCATCGCATTCCGTATTTTTCTGAAAGAGGATGAGCCTTTTCGCAATATCCCGAGAAAGAGCGGCATGTCTCAGGAACGTTATCCGTTTTTCTTCGAAGATGACTGATGAACAATCGACGAGATTGCGGCTTTGACTGGAAAGCAATCTGACTGTCGAACAGCGTGAGAAATTACAACGATTCATGGAGACTTGATTGCAAATCAGATGCCTCAATTTTCTGATTTTTCATCGGCTGATAGCCGGGTACAATTGCTTACAAAATTCATTGGAAAAGGAAAGTTGGAGAACTAATGCGGAGATAATTTGCAAAGAGCCCCCATATTGCCAAGGGGAATATATGGGCAATCTTTTGAACGATTGGTTTGTAATAATATCTTTGGACGTGGCTTTTTTTCCTCAAAAAACATTGCTTTCTTCGATTTTGTATTCTTTCAAATACATCTTCAGCCAGAGAGTGACAATTAAGCGTCCGGCATCTTCCATTTATCAGATTCTGGGGATACTCGCAAGGTTGATGGGCGTGGCGTCGACATATTCCATGATCGGGTCCGGTTTACGGCGTTTTTCCAAGATATCGATCAGCATGTCGCAGGCTCGCGCCCCTAGGTGTTGTGGGTGTTGGTCGACCGTCGGGAGTGTATAGACGTCACTGATATTGGCAACATTGCCAAATCCGGTGATTACCGGAGAGTGCGATATCGAAAATTTTTTCATTGCAATAAGAACGTGAATTGCCAGATCATCGCTGACTGTGGCGATTGCCGTGGTGTCCGGGAATTTACGGTAAAGTCGTTCTAGCATTTCCGAGGCGTCGTAAACCTGATATTCCAGCCCGACAAACACCCGTTCCTCCGCCTTTGTGATGCCGACTTCGCACAATGCGTCCAGCATCCCTTTCACTCGGAAGTAACGATGACTATGCATGTAATCTCGATTTGTATAAACTGCAATTTCGCGATGTCCGGCCGCTAACAACGCCTTCACCATGTCATGCGCCCCCTCATAATTTCGGTTGACCACGTTGTGACAGGCCGGGTCGTATTCCGGAGTTCCAAAATCGATTATACTACCGGTAGCGGATAGTCTTTTGGCAACCAGTCATACGCGATGGTGATGATTCCGGAAACTCCGCCGCCAGCAAATCGGTCCAGATTGCGATTCAGTTCCTCCCGCGCAGGGCAGCTCAATTCTACTGCATAATTTCGGGTCATAGCCGTACGCTGAATCCCCATTAGCACCATTGCATTGTGGTAATGCGCCCAGTTGCCCAGAAAGACCAATCTGCCCTGCGGATATTTTTCGTGTCGCAATACCCGCGTTCCGGAACCGCGCTTTCCGCGTGCCAGCCAGCCTGTCGCAATCAGTTCGGACACCGCTTTATTGATGGTACAGCGGCCGACGCCGAAACGTTCGGCCAGTTCGTATTCGGACGGAAATCGGGACCCGACCGGATATTTTTCTTTCTGTACGCTGAAGGAATGTTCCCGCGTTCTGAAGCCCGGCGGACAAGTCGCGATGGTAAACGAGGAATTCGAATCGCTACGGCACATGCTCCAGCGGAAAGACGAATCGGAGAACGGTAGCTCTCACCACAGCATTCCCTACTCTGATTTTGAAAATGCCGTCAAACTCCACGGATTTGAAATCCAATATTTCGTTGCCGATCACGTCCGCAAAAAATTGCCGATCCCCGGAGCCGTCGCGCTACTCGAAACTTTTCCCATGCTGCTCAAGCAACTGAATTCTGCTCTGATCATTTTGCGAAAACCCGATTTGCCACAGTGCAAATCGGAAAAGAAATCAGCATCATTTTTCAGACAGTCTCGCGGATAGAGGTTGAGGGCAATGTTCCCTCCATGCCCGGCAGTGACGCTGGGCATGGAGGGAAACAGTGGTAGGTAAATAGGGTACAGAGACGGCATGAGACCATAGGGGTGAATGGAAACGAGGACGGACGATCATCCATTGCGTCCGGACGAGGTGCAGAGAGCCCAACGAATGCAGACAGAATGCAGACAAACATACTCGAAATTTGGCATATCGCCAAGCGGTATTTTGTTTCTGAATCCATATTTTTTTTCGTTAAAAGATATGGATCAGGAAGGCGTCCATTAAGGATTTTTGTTAAGCCTCAGATAAAGAAGGGCCTTCATTTTTCCGACTGATCCAGCAACTCAGCCTTGATGTTTCGGAAAATAAGGT
>CAYWZD010000007.1:0-832 GCA_964462755.1 uncultured Victivallales bacterium
TTCGGATGAACTTCTTTTTTCATTTGCAAACCTCGTCAATGTGTTTTATTGTATATATGGAATCTCATAAGACGGCATTCATACGGAACTTTCCCGCCGGGAGCGTTTCCGAAACATTCAATATAACATGGAATCGCGTTTTTGCAAATCTTCCTCTGAAAAAAAGGTTTTTTTTTCGGAAGGGATAAAAAACAAGGAAACAGGAGACATGACAACTGAAAATCGCCCGCTATGGGCTCCGTGGCGCATCGAATTCATCCGCTCCCAGAAGGAACCCGGGTGTTTCCTGTGCGACAACCGCAACGAGGGAGATTCCCCGCATGAAGATGAACTGATCGTGGCGCGCTACAGTCTCTGTTTCGTGATCCTGAACCGTTTTCCATACAATTCCGGGCATCTGCTGGTGGCTCCTTACCGTCATGTGGGAGACCTTTCCCTGCTCGAAAAGGAGGAACGCCATCAGATCATGGATATTTGTGTCGATGCCACAAGAGCCCTTGACAAACTGCTGCATCCGGCCGCCTACAACATCGGGTTCAATCTGGGGACCGCCGCCGGAGCCGGGGTTGCGGAACATCTTCACATGCATGTGGTTCCGCGCTGGAACGGCGATACGAACTTCATGCCCGTCCTGTCCGATACCCGGGTGGTCCCGGAGGCCTTGGTGAAGACCGCCGGACTGATCCGCGGAGTCTGGGAGAAATCCTGATTTTCCGGAACCCACTTATCCCCGGGTCCGTGCCTATGCGCCGGAATCCCGCGGGATGGTTTCCAGAATGGCTTTGAGCTTATCGATGACCAGCGGCTTGTGGAGAATTCCATCGAACAGCTG
>CAYWZD010000007.1:842-31136 GCA_964462755.1 uncultured Victivallales bacterium
TTGTCGTTTGCCTCGGTGTCCGCGGTCACGGCATACAGGATGGTTTCCCGGTTGAGCGGCAGTTTCCTGACTTCCGCCGCGAATTCCTGTCCGTTCATTCCCGGCATCCACATATCCGTGAGGATCAGGTCGAATTTCTGTTCGGTCAGACAGCGCATCGCCTCTTCCCCGGAGTTGGCCGTATAGGTTTCGGCATTCAGTTTCTTGAGCATGGAGGATAGCACTTTCAGGTTCATGGGGACGTCGTCGAGCAGGAGCACTTTGATCGGGCGGTTTTTCCGGACCTCTCCGGTTTCCGGGCTGTTCCCTTCCGGCAGAAGATGTTCCTGCGGCACATCCGTTTTCTCGAACCGGACGTTTTTCAATACGATGGTGAAAACGCTGCCTTTGCCGGGGGTGCTGACCAGCTCCAGTTTGCCGTTCATCTGGGCGATGAGCCGTTGGGAGATGGCAAGTCCGAGTCCGGTTCCTTCATAAGTCATGCTTCCGCGCACGGCGTCCTGCTGCTGGAAGAACGGTTCGAAAATCTTTCTCTGGTATTCTTTCGGGATGCCGATGCCTGTATCCAGAACGCGGATGGAGAGAGTTCCGGTTTCTTTTCCTTCCGGGAAGAAGTCGACATGGATGTTCACATGTCCCTTGTGTGTGAACTTGATGGCGTTGCCGGTGAGGTTGAGAAGAATCTGGCGCAGACGGAGGTTGTCCAGATAAAGGAAGGGAAGGGAATCCGGGCAATAAAGGCGCATATCCAGATTTTTCTCGAAGAGTTTGTGCTTGAAGATCGACTGAATATCGATGAGGAGAGCCTTGAAGTCGGTTCTGACGGGAATGATCTTGGTCTGTTCCGCCTCGATCTTGGAAAGGTCGAGAACGTCGTTGATCAGGTTCAGGAGGGCGTTGCCGGCGAGGTTGATGGACTTGAGATAGTCCTTCTGTTCGTTTTTCGGGACGTCTCCGATCTGAAGCAGTTCGCTGAATCCGATCACGGCGTTGAGAGGAGTGCGCAGTTCATGGCTCATGGTTGCGAGGAAGTAGCTCTTGGCGCGGCTGGCGGACTGCGCCGCGATCATGGCGGCTTCGAGCTGGCGTTTGTGTTCGTTGATTTCAGTGATGTCGACCGCGTTCAGAACCACGTTGGCGACTTCGCCCGTACGGTCCAGAATGGGTTCGGCGGAAACAATGTATTCCCGTTTGGAGAAAGTAGTTTCGGTTGTCATTGACTTTCCTGTGTCGAAGACTTTTCTCACGACGCAGCCGTTCGGAAGGCATTCCGTTCCGCAGAAACAGAACGATTCGTGGCAGGAATGACCGACCAGCTGTTCCTTGGTCCGTCCCGCCATGAGACATCCCGCGGGATTGACGCGGACGAGTTTGAGATTTTTGTCATAGAACATGATTGGGACCTTGACCTTGTTGAAAATGACTTGACGTTCCCGGATGGTGGCATCCAGTTTTTCCCGCTGGACCGCGTGTTCCTTGGCCAGGGAAATGATCTTGGAAACAGAGCGCATGATATTCTCATCGGGCTCGGTGGCGGGCTGAGCGCTGCTGAACCCGATTCCCAGAATCCCGTAGAGACTGTTGGCGAACCAGACCGGAATACAGAGGATGCAGGCGCAGGAGGTCCCTTCCAGGGCAGCGACGGAATTGTCCCCGTCCGGCAGACGCAGCATTTTGTCGTTGCGGAAATTCATGAAGTGCTCGGTGAAGAAGGTCTTGAGCGCCTGCGCGGTGTTGTTCAGCGAGTCCATGCTGGACGGCTGACAGGTCCATTCGTGCGAGAATTCCGAGAAAACGGAACCGGTCTGGAAAACCCCGAGGAACGCACGTTCGCAATTGAAGCGGACCGCGATGATCCGGAGAATCTCCATCGTGTTCTTGTCGAAGTCTTCTTCCAGAACCGTCTGCGTGAGACAGGTGTTGAGAATCCGTTCGTTGGTCACATAGCTGCTGAGGCGTTTGATCAGGTCGTTCTTGACGTTTTCCGCCTCGACGGAATCGGTAATGTCGTGGAGAATGCCGATGCAGAAGGGGTCTGAATGACTGTTGCCCGTGACGCGCATCCGGAAGATGCGCTGGGTGTCGTTGACGGTGGCGCGGCAAATGATCTCGACCACATTCTCGGAACTTTCGGACAGCTTGTCACGCGCCTTGGCGAATTCCTTGATGTCCTCGTGATTGAGCCAGCCGATGAGGGAGTGCGGACGGTTATCCATGGGCAGTCCGAGATTCGTGTTGCCGCCGAGCAGGGTGATGTTGCCGTCCTTGTCGCCTTTGAAATAGGTGATCTGCGTGACTTCCGCGGCGCGGTTGAGCAGGAGGCTGTTGAGCTCGATTTTCCGGCTCTGCTGGCGGACGGCGGTAACGTCCATGGCGATTTCGAGGACGGAAATGAGCTCGTTGCTGCGGTCGAAAATGGGCTGGCTGGTGAGGACCAGTTCGCGGCCGTTGATGGAGAAGTCGGCGTGATGGGGCTGGCGGTCTTCCATGGTCTTTCTGGAGGGACACCAGTCAGGGACTCCCGTGCATTTGCAGAAATGGTTGTGGCACTTGGAGTTCCGGATGTTTTCAATGGATTCCCCGGCAAAGACCGCCGCGGAGGTATTGGCGGTAACGACATTGAAATCGCGGTCGATCATGAGGATCGGGAGGTCGACCGTGTCGAATATCTGTTTCTGGAGGGAGACGGTATCCGCGATGGCGTTCATCTGGCGGTTCCGTTCATTGGCGATGACGAAGAGGTTGGCGGCGTCGTGGATGGTGTGGATGTCGCTGTCCGTGAAATTGTGAGTGCGGCGGATGTAGTTGATTCCGACGAATCCCCAAAGCTGTCCGTCAATCCAGATACCGGTGAGCAGGGCGGACTGAATGTTGAATTTCAAAAGGAAGGCCGCCTCGTTCTTGAAGAATTCCGGAGGATGATGAAGGTCGGGAATCACCACATCCTGTTTCTGAAGGAAAGACTCCTGGGTTTTCGGATACCGGGTCATATCGATGTCCCAGAGATTGTCGTCGAGATGGATTCCGCTGTTGTTCCAGCCGTAAACCGCCTTCGAATAGGTGCGCTGACCGGTATATTGACAGATGTAGCAGAGGTCCGCGTCATTGTTCTGTCCGATGAGTCCGAGCATTTCGTTGACGGCCTCCTCGAGGCTGGTCTGGAGAGTGATTCGCTGGAGGCACTGGTTGATGATCTGTTCGTTGCGGATGTGGCTGTTGAGTTCACGGATCATCTTGAGGCGTTCCTGCTCGAGTTCATGTTCCCGCGTCACATCGATGCAGAGGTCCATGACGAAGGACTTTCCGGATTCGGTCTGCATGGCCGTCTTGAAGGCGTTATAGGTGATTTGTCTGCCGGACGCGGTGGTGCATTCCTCGATGAAATTGACCGTGTGTCCGGCTTCGAGCAGTTCCAGATCGTGTTTGCGGAATTCTTCCGCGCTTCCGGGGAAGGCATTCAGTTCAAAGTCCGTTTTCCCGATGGCCTGATCGGGGGAGATGCCGGTCTGCCGTTCCATCTCCTTATTCCACAAAACGATGCGGAAATCGTCATTGATGTCTTTTGCGAGAACGGATGCGGGCATGTCGTCCAGCAGGGTCTGGAGGAAACTTTTTGCCTCTTCCTCGCGGCGTTTGCTGTTTTCCAGCTCCGTGATGTCCTGGGAGATCCAGAGGAGGGCTTCCTTTCCGAAGATTTCCCTGGGAAGGAGTTCGCAGACGACCATCCTGTGACTGTCATTGAAGCTGGTGCTGAAAGTGCGTCCGATTTTCTCGGCGAAAATCTGGCGGAAAATTTCGAGAGTGGATTCGGAGTCGATCCATGTCATGTCGGAAATATGGCGCACGGTCGAGAGATTGGAGTGGTCGATCCAGCGCCGGGTGGAACTGTCCTCATGATAAAAAAGGATGTTTCCGTGAATATCGGAAATGCCGACCCGCAGGGGAAGCGAATTGAAGATGACCATATTCCGGCGGGTGACCCTTCTGTAACGCACATACATGATGAGGAGAGTGATCAGCAGGATGATGATGAAGCCGAAAGCGCAGAGGAGCACGGTCAGTTCCGTGCGGTAGGCTTCCCAGATGGAGGGCGTTTTGTTCAGGAACTCGGCGTTGGCCGGAAGAAGCGAATGTTTGATGTTCGCCTTGTTCCAGACGGCCATATCGATGAATACTTTTCCGGAATCGTGAATGGCCGCGGGAGGCTTCGGCGTTTTCTTTTCCAGAAGCTGTTTTGCCAGACTTGCGATGCGGCGTCCGTTCAGATCGGCGGAGAACATGAATCCACCGAGCGCCCCGTTGTTGATCAGTTCTTCGGAAGAAGTCAGGAAAGGCCGTTTGACCTTTTTGGCCAGTTCGCGCACGACTGCTTCCTGCGAAGAGTAGCCGTCTCTTGCATAACCGCGCCAGGAGGCGAAGATGACCAGCGACTTTTCCTGAAGGTTGCCGATGGTTTCCAGCATCTTATTGGTTGAATAGCGGGAGGAATTGATGAAGATAAAGCGGCATTGCGGATAAAGGTTCCGGAGCATCAGCGCCCGGTTGTGGGCGTACAGTCCGGAAGGATAGGAGTCCGTGATGACGGCAATGGTCCGGGTATCCGGAAATATCTTCAGGCCGAGTTCGATGTTATCCTGAATATGGAAGTCCAGAAAGAAAAAGGTGAGGTTCGGATACTGACGGAGGAAATCGTCGGTGGACTTGCGGAATCCGCAGGCGATGATCGGCATCTTTTTAGGCATGCCGTCGATATTTTTCATGACGAGTTCCACCGCGTCGTCGCGGAGTGCCACGACCATGTCGTAAAACCCGGACTGGATACGGCTCAGGTAAGGACGGAAGATGTCTTCCTGGTACTGAGTGTTGTTCCGGAGTGTATTCAGGTTCAAATAGTCCACGACCGCATTTTTGGAGCCCGTTTCCACGGATTGCAGAATGGCGTCGCTGACTTTCATGCTCCAGGCATGGGTCAGATGCTGGGAGGCAATCAGAAGGATTCGTGCGGTTCCGGGTTCCACGGGCTCTGTCTGTTCCGCTGAGTCCTGTGCATGAAAATGAAGACAGACGGAAATTCCGATCAGGCAGAAGAGGAATTTCATTTTACGTGACGATATATGTGACAAAAAAAACATGGATGGCACTTCATTCCGTTATGATTGTATTTGCGGGGGGCACGACGGGTCATCTTTCAGAGAAGCAAAGAAACTTTTCAGTTTATCCAGCGTGACCGGCTTCAGCAGAATTCCGTTGAACCCGTCGAGCGGGAAGTTTTTGTCAGCCTCCGTATCCGCCGTGATGGCGGCCAGAAGCATATGGTGGAAGCGGTCTTCCCTGCGGATGAGTTCCAGCAGTTCCACGCCTCCCATTTCGGGCATCCAGAGATCGGTCATGACCATGTCGGGCGGTTCCTTGTTGATCTGTTCAAGGGCTTCCTTTCCGGAAGTGGCCGTCGTGGTTTCGAAACCGAGTTTTTTGAGCATGGCCGAGAGGACCTTGAGATTCATCGGGACATCATCGACCAGCAGGACTTTTTTCGGCACATGAAACAGCTCGGGCATTGCGGACTGCTGCTGAAGCATCGGTTTTTCCTGTTGCGGGGCCTCGTATTCCTGAGAGGGAAGAACCAGGGTGAACGAACTTCCCTTGCCCAGTTCGCTTTCGAGCTGAATGCCGCCGCCCATGCATTTTGCCAGCCGCTGCGAGATCGCGAGGCCGAGGCCGGTTCCCTTGTATACATCGGTGTCGCGCGCGGCGAACTGCTGAACAAAGGGCATGAAAAGTTTCTTCCTGGAGTCTTCGGAAATTCCGATTCCCGTGTCGGATACAGCGATGGTCAGATTCCCCTGTCTGTTTTCCGGACGGGTGACCTTGAAAGCAACGGAAATCGTCACGGAACCCGTGTGGGTGAACTTGATGGCGTTGCCTACCAGATTGAGCAGAATCTGCCGCAGACGGAGAGTGTCAAGGATGATGGTCGGGAGATCATGAGGACATTCCACCTGGAAGGAAAGTTTTTTCTCTTCCGCTTTGTAACGGAAAATGGAAGCGATTTCCTCGACCAGTTTCTGCAGGTTGGTCGGTTGCGGGACAATGTTCATCTGTTCCGATTCGATCTTGGACAGGTCAAGCACGTTGTTGATGAGGTTCAGCAGGGCGTTGCCGGCATAATGGATGGACTCCAGGGAATCCTTCTGCTCTTCACTCGAGAGTGGCGTTTTCTGAAGGAGTTCGCTGAAGCCGATCACCGCGTTGAGCGGCGTCCGGAGTTCGTGGCTGATCGTTGCGAGGAAGAGGCTCTTCGCCTTGGCGGCGTCCTGCGCTTCCATGAGGGCGCGGGTGAGCTGCTGCTGTGTGGCTTTGGAATCCGTGATGTCGATCAGCGTGTTGAGAATATAGATCAGCTTGTTTTCATAATGAATCGGGCAGGCAGACAAAAGGTAATTCCGTCCTGAAAAGACGATTTCCCGTGAATAAATCCGGTTGTTTGTGCGGGCCAGTTCGGCGGGGCAGTCCTCGGGAGGAGTCATGTGCAGACAGTTTTTCCAGAGAGAGGGCTGTTCGTGAATTGCATCTTCGGTTTTCCCGATGATGTTCAACGCCGCGTTATTGGTCCGGACAATATTCAGCTCGGCGTCCAGAAGCAGAATGGGAATCCGGATCGTGTCCATGATGAGGCGCTTTTCAAATTCGCTGCGGGTCAAGTCGACGCGTTTTTTCCGGCGTTCGAGAATGATTTCGATCATGTTCGCAAGCGCCGACAGGGCGGACTTGTCCTGCTCTGTGAATGTGTGATAATTCTGCCGGAACAGAATGCCGAAACTTCCCCAGAGCTTCTTTTCCAGCCAGATGCCGCTGAAAGCGAAAGACTTGATTCCTTTTTCATCGATGATGGCCTGCCAGAAACTGCCGTTGTCAAAACTCTCCGGCGCATCCGCCCGGTCCGCCAATAATAAATTATGGTTCTTATAGGCTTGCCGCCAGGGGCTGTCGATGTCGAGCGGAATGTCCATTTCCGGATTCAGGAGAGGGGAATTTCCCTGAGAGACGTATTCATGGAATGGAACCACCCGGTTCGTTTCGTAGTTATATGTCACCACGTAACAATTGGAAGCGTTGAAAAATTCGCAGGCATGCCGCAGGGCGGTGAGAAGGGCTTCCTCATCATCGTCGATGAGCATGATGGTTTGGAGACAGGAGCTGATCATCTTTTCCTGAAGGGCGTGGTTCTGGAGCTCGTTCCTGTGGTTGATGAGATCGGTGATGTCGAAGGAGATTCCCAGCAGAAGATTTCCCGATCTCCGCCCAAGGCGAAGTTTGCGGGTCTGCATGATGCGTGTGGCGCCGGTGACCGTGATCATCTGTTCCTGACGGTCCATCGTTTGGCGGCTTTCCATCACTTCCCGGTCCGTCTGCCGATTCTCGTAGGCGACGTCCTGCGGGAAAATATCGTGATCGGTCTTGCCGATGACTTCTTCGGAAGTCAGCCCTATCTGCTGGAGGGCGTATTTGCTGATGAACAGATAACGGTCCTCATGCTCAAAGTCTTTCACGTAGAGCAGACAGGGAATATGGTCCATGACCGACTGAATCAGCTGGTTCGCATTGCTTAACGCCCGTTCGGATGTTTTCTCTTCATCGATGTCCCGGATGACTCCGAAGAATTCCTCCTGGGCGTTTTCCGGGTTGACGGTCTTGCGGCAGCGCATTTCGAAATAGCGGTAACGGGCGTTTACACCGCCCCGGTAAATGATGTGCAGAGAGTCTTTCACCTTGCGGAAGAAAGCCCTCCATTCATTCTCAAACATCGGGAGGTCATCGGGATGCACCCATTCCTGCGCCGATTCAGGAAAGCTGTCCGAATCGATTCCCCAGAATTTTTCCCGGTTCAGCATGATCCGGATTCTGTTTCTGCCCTCATTCAGCTGGAAGTAGGTGATTCCGGCGAAATCGGCAGCCGCCTCCAGCATGTTTTTCTGGGTGAATATACGGTTCAGCCTTTCGTATTCGCCTGTCATGTCCCGGAAAATCATAACCGTTCCGGTCCGTTCTCCCGAGAGGGTGAAGATTGGAGTGAGGCTTCCTTCGATATGCCGGCGCGTTCCGTCTTTCGTAACCAGTTCCATCGTGGTTTTCTCATTCTGTCCGGAGATGGAATCCTTCACGGAGACGCTGTTTTCCTCTGTGCTTCCGGCTTTTTCCAGAAGGATCTTGTCGGAAAGGGGCTGTCCGATCAGTTCCTCCGAGGAGAATCCTGTCAGGTTTTCGGCCATTCCGTTTGCGAGGATGATTTTTTCCTGTTCGTCCGTAACCAGAACCGCCTCGCCGATGGACCGGAGGGTCAGCTGGAAACGTTCCGCCAGACGGGCCGTTTCCCCGCGGGCTTTTTCGAGTTCGTCGATGTCGGTGGATATCCAGAGAACGGAATCAATCCCGTAGATGCTTTTCGGCAGTCTCTGGAATTCCACATGACGGCGGCGTCTTTCAAAGGTGAAGTTGAAACTGAGAGTCTCTCCGGTTTCAAACACCTTTCGGATGGGGTCCTTGAATACGGCTTGAAGTTCCGGAGGGAAGTCGTTCATGCATTTCGGGAAGAATTTGTAGTAGGAGTCTTTGCTGTGCACCTGGTGGAAACGGATATTCCGGTCGGCGTCGATCACCACGATCCGAACGGGCAGGGCGTCATAAATGATTTTTTGTCTGCGTTGCGCCTGACGCATGTCACGGCGGGAAATGACGGCGTAAATCAGGGCGATGAGCAACAGTATGACAAGGATGACAAACAGGAACGGATGGTAGTGGGCCCAGGGGGACTTCGACAAACCGGGAAACAGAGTGTCATTCGGCAGCAATCCCGGATCGACGCCGAATTTTTTCATCGACGAAGGATGGATGACACAACGGGCGGTGCCGACCGACGGCTGTTGAATCGAGGCGTCTCCGGAAGCGAGCATCCGGAGGGCCAGCGCCGCGGCCTCTTTTCCGTGATCCTTCCCCCGCGCCATGATTCCCCCCAGGATCTCTTCCACGGGGAGATTGTCCTGGGAACAGAGAATCGGTCCCTCGTATACTTCCCGGATTCGCTTCAGGATGGAGGCGGGCGGGACGGGCGCGGAAGATTCGGAGGTGGTCCAGTCATGAAAAATAACAAGAGAATTCTCCGGGAGCGCCTTCAATGCGGAGAGCATCCGCCGGGTGTCATATGTTTTTCCGCTGATCGTCAGGAAACGGACTCCGGGGAACCTTGCGGATTCCTTTGAAACCACCCGGTCGATCCGGATGTCCTCCGGTTCCATGCCGGTCAGAATCGCAATGGTTCCGGTATCGGGGAAAAGCTTTACCCCCAGTTCGATGTTCGGCGTCACATACGAAGGAAGCAGAAGCCCTGCCATTCCGGGCGACAGAGTTTTCACCGTTTTTCCGGAGCCGTCATATCCGCAGAAGACGATCGGAGCTTTGGAGGAGGACTGTAATTTTTTTTCCAGAAAAAAATCGGCGGCGGGATTGCCGACCGCCAGAATCAGATCATAGCGGTTGTTCTGGAGGAGAGCCCCGAGGTGCCGGATGTTCTCCGGGGCCGGCTGAAAATTTCTGGAGCTCCGGCAATTCAAATCCGCCATATCCAGAACCGCATCAGGGGCATATGAATAGAAATGTTCCCGGAATCCTTCGAGGACTTCTCCACTCCATTTCTCGCCGGAATTGCCCGAATTGATGTACAACACACGAGGGCCGGAGATTGGCTTTGACGCGGCATTCAACGTCAATGAGAACAGCAATACTGTCAGGCCCGGGAGATAAAAAATCAACGTTTTAAGAAAATATGACATCGTCCGGTTTGTTTTTTTTCTCAGAAGCAATAGCGGAATTCAAAGTACCACTGCAGAAAGACATTATTGTCATTCTTGAAGAAATAATATATTCCCATCTTCATGAAATGCAAGTTTTTCCGAAATAATATTCCCATATTTTCCGAGGGGAGTTCCGCTCCCTTTTCAGAAGCTGAACCGTCGAATGAAAATTCCTGTTTACCCAGTCCAGTCCGTTATTGAGAATTCAGCCTCTTTTGCTTCCGGCGGTTCCATAGTGTCATTTTGCTTGAAAAAAAGAAAATCCGTGTAATATTACTTCCCGTAATTTAGATGGAAACCCACCCGCGAAATCCATGGAGAAGATGAACTTGAAATGGTTCTGCCAGTTTTTGGTTCTGTTGATTCTGAATACGGCATTTGCAGCAGATGAAATTATGCCTCTCCGAAAAGGCGCTCCCCTTTTTTACGATCAGGAAAACATGGATCTGGCTTATACTCAGGAAAAAGAGACGGCCGCGCTTGTCCTGAAAAAACAGGAAGCGAACATGATTTTTCAGAATTATCTGGTTCTCCGGACTTCCCTGTGGAAAGTGTTTGTTCCGAATATGGGAGAGTTCTGGACTTTTCCATCCATCGAGAGCGTTTACAAAAAAAATCTGAAAAAGTATTCTTTCCGCTTTGCGCGGATTAAACCAATGCTGTTTTCCGGTCTCTTTCTCCTCTTTGCGGGGGGATTGTCCGCACTGACGTATTTTCTGAAAAGACCGTTCCGCTTCCGGAACTGGCTGCTTCCCCTCTCGATTGTTTTTTTTCAATGCGGGATTTGTCTGTGCGCGATCGGATACTCCGGAGGTGTTTTCATCAAGCCGACGGATGAAATGTGGTATTTTAAAATCGGCCGGCAGTTTCTTTCGCTTGATTTTTCCGCGCCTTTTCGTTATACGATCGGGCATCCGTTGATCTTTTATACTCCGATCGTCCTTTTCAGCGGCGCCTCCAGCTATGTTGAAACCGGTTCATGGGCGATGGTTCTCAACTGTTTCCTCGTCGTGCCGGTCTGTCTTCTGCTGGCCTTTCAACTTTTGAAGAAACTTTTCCATTCCGAGACCCTCCCATTCTATTCTCTTCTTCTGTGGTTCGGATTTATCCTGTTCTATCATCCGCGTTTCTTTACCGGCCGCCTCAATGTCCCCGAGACCTATGTTCAGAAGGCGGTTGCCGACCTGCCTGTTTTCGGTCTGAATCTTTCCCTTTACGATTTGTATATCATCTTCGGATGGCACGGTTTCAGCGATCAGCTCGGCATGTTGTTTTTGTTCCTGACCCTTTTCTGTGCATTGCTGCTGAAGGTTTCGACCCGGAACCTGATTATGGTTTCAATTCTGTTTGCGACGACCTGCCTGATCCGGATCAACAGTATTTTTTATGCGCCGCTTCTGGGATTCATCCTGTATCTGAATTATGCCGATCTGCTGAAAGTCCCTGCGGCCCGGCTGCGCCTCGTCTTCTACGGAGTGTTTGCTTTTCTGGCGGTCTTTTCGCTTCAGCTGGTGGTGAATTTTCATCAGTTCGGTTCTCCCTTCACCATGCCGTATGTGCTGCATACCGAGAATGACTCGGTGAAAGGATTTGTTCTGAAACTGGTGCCGTACGGTCTGCATTTCCTGTCTGCGAGCAACCATGCGATTTTTGTATTGGGAACCCTGTCGCTGTTTTTCATTCCGGACAGGAAGAGCCGGGCGGTTCTTGCATTGTGGATTTATCCGGTGCTGTTTTTCTTTACGGGGTATCCGGTGGTCTACAACAATTATTCCCGTTTTATTCTGCCGGTCTATCCGGCATTCATGGCGGCGATTTTTCTGAATGGAATCTGGAAACAGCGTCTTTCCGCGGTGCTGCGCAGTCTCGGGATTCTGTTGGCGGGCGTGCTGCTGACCGCTCCGGGCGATGCTCCGGCGATCCGCCGATATCTGCCCTGGGGGCTGGAGTGGCAAGGGGTGCGTCCGGAAACGATGGATGCGGTCCGCTGGGCGGTGATCGCAATCTCTGTCGTGGTTCTGGCGACCTTCGTGAAGGATATTCTCCGGGCACGGGAAGCGGGAGTCTCTTTGCGGGAGTCTCTGAGAGTTCCTCTGTTTCTGGGCTTGTTCCTGATTGTTTTTTACGCGGGGAATTACTGGATTACTGGAGTTGCCATGCTGTGCGCCTTCCTGTATGGCCTGTATGATGCGATTGTCCTGTGTGTGGAAGCCTTGCGGAAACCGCGGATATCGGCCCCATGTCGGGAAGGACATTCAAATCCCTGATTTCGCATGGAGACAACGGGCGTGGCGTTGTGCTCGGGCTGAATGAAAAAGTATGAATAATTTGTTTTATATGATTGACTTTTTTTTTGAAGCAACTACATTATGCTGGCAAAGAAGCATTGTCGGAGTAATGTCTTGCGGATCAAAATAAAAGGAGAAAAGGTCATGAAAAAATCTAGAGCCCTGCTGGCGTTTGTATTTGTATTTTTCTGTGGTCTGATCGTTGAGGCTGCCCCTCAGCCGGTGGCTCAGACGTCTGCCCAGAGTTTTCCGGGAACACGGATGACGACGGCTACCATGATGCATCTGGATGCGACCGTTCTTGCCGCTGCCAATGTGACCGGTCCCTTCTGGGTGGTTCCGAATCCCCAGAGTCCGCAATGTCAGATTTATCTTGAAAAGGGGCTGCTTTTTCTTGGCTATCCGAAAGCGACCTCCAAACAGGCGGCGTCATTTGTCGTGGAATATACTTTCACGGCAGAAATTACGCCCAGACAGCGTCTGGAGACCTTTTTTACCATGGATGTCGTTTTGAATAACAAAGAAAAAACCAGGGTCTGGACGGGGCGGGCCTCCTGCAGTTCAAAAACCGCCTTCAACCCGAACGGTTTTGCCTCTTCTCTGGTCGCCTGTGATTTGAGTTATCTGAATAAAACGGCCAAAAAGAACGTCGGGTTCCGTGAATTGGTTTCTCTGCATTCCGCCATGACCCGCTGACTGGAAGAATCATGGAGCAGAAAAGCGCGTTTGTAGTTGGCGCCAGCCGGGGGATCGGTCGTGCGATTGCATGCCGTCTGGCGAAAGACGGTTTCAACATTATTGCCGCCTGCCGTGAGACGACCGGTCCGATTGCCGAGACGGAACGTCTTGTGAAGTCACTGGGGCGCTCCTTCACCATGGCGGTCTTCGATGTGACCGACCGCAAGGGAGCCGCCCGTGAAATCGACCGGATCTTCGGAATGTCCGCCCCCGATGTGATCATATATAATGCAGGGATTGCGAAAGACAATTTCTTCGTATTCATGTCCGGCGACGAGTGGGACAGCGTGATGCGGACGAATACCGACGGATTTTACAATACGGTCCAGCCGCTCATGATGAATATGATGGCCAGGAAGACGGGCCGGATTGTGGTCATCAGCAGCGCCTCGGGGCAGGCCGGGCAGGCCGGGCAGGTGAATTACTCCGCCTCGAAGGCGGCGCTGATCGGCGCGGCCAAGGCCCTGGCGCGCGAAATCGGACGTAAAAACATTCTGGTGAACGTTGTCGCGCCCGGGTTCATTGAGACGGATATGACCCGGGATTTGCCGAAGGAAAAAATATTGCCGATGATTCCGCTCAACCGCGCCGGAACGGCGGAGGAAGTTGCGAATGTGGTCGGTTTCCTTTGCGGTCCGGACAGCCTTTACATTCACGGACAGGTGATCGCCGTCAACGGCGGATTGATTATTTAAGGGCTGCGGGAAGGCAAATATGTCAAAAGAGACCTGCGATTATGTGGTTGTCGGCAGCGGTGCGGCCGGGATGACTTTGTCCCTGCTGCTGGCCGCCGGCGGCGCAAAAGTCGTCCTTGTGGAAAAATCGGCGCGGGTCGGCGGCAGCATGCAGAGGTTCCTCTCCCATGGAATTCCGTTCGATACGGGGTTCCACTTCACTACCGGCCTTTCGGGGTGTTTCGGTGACATGTTCGAAATGTTGGGAATGCGTGATTCCATCCGGGAGGTCGTGATCGGAAAGAACGTTTATCTGGCGGACCGCGACAGAATGTTTCATATTCCCCACGGCCATACGGACATGAAGGAATATTATCAGAAACTCTTCCCGGAGGAATCGACCCGGATCGAAAATTTTTTCCGCAGGGAGTCCGAAATCTACTGGAAGACTCCTCTGTTCAACATCCGCGAAGGCGTCGGATTCACCGATACTCTGCTGACGGACGACGATTTCATCTCTCTTTCCGAATACATGCGGAAAGAAGGGTTTTCCGAAGAACTGAAAATGCTGCTGGCCTCCTTCGCCATCTGCTGCTGCGGCACGCCCGCCACGGAAATGTCGTTTGCCACGCACTGCCGGATCAGCTACGGACTGGATGACCGTCTGGTCCGCTTCGTGGGCGGCGGCGATGAGATCGTCCGGTGTTTTCTGAAACAGGCGAAAGAGCTTGGCATTCAGATCCGGACCCGCTGTACCGTGGCGGAATGCATGGATATCGAAAAGAAACGCTGTCACCGGATGCGCCTGAGCGACGGGACGGAGCTGGAATTCAAAGACTGCATCATGACCATGCATCCGCGGGAAATCGAAAGGACTCTTCCGCCGGAAGGAAAGACGCAGGACTTCATCGACCGGGTGGACGAATTCGAGGAAAGCTGCGGATTCTTCACTGTTTTCGGGGTGATCGAGCCGAAACTGGAGGGATTCAAACAGCAGTTGACCTCCTATCTTACGGACACCGATCTGGATGTCCTCATGTCGCCGGACCGTCCGGACGTGACCGCCACCGGCATCATTCTGGCGGAAGAAACCGGTCAGGACGGGAAGATTTACCAGACGATGACCGCTTTCGAAAATGTGTATGAGAAAGAGACGGAACGCTGGAAGAATACCACTCATGCGAACCGTCCCGCGGACTACGCGGAATATAAGAAGGCGAAGACGCAGGACCTGTTCCGGAAAGCCCTCAAGGTTCATCCCGAACTGGAGGGCAGGGTCAGGATTCTTGATTCTTCCAGCATGTTGACCTACAGGGATTATCTGTCGCCGTACGGTTCGGCCTACGGAATCCGGCAGAAGCTCGGACAGCAGAATCTTTTCGGACGTCTGCCGATCCGCAATTTTTACGTCATCGGACAGAATGCCCTGCTTCCCGGAGCCATGGGCGCGATGCTTTCCGCCTTTATCGTCTGGCGGAAACTGGCCGGAGAAGACCTTTACTGGGGCATGCTGAAAAAACACCTGGAAGCGGAGAGGAGCCGCATATCATGAATCAGAGACGCCGTGTTGTTATTACTGGAATCGGGTTGACGTCTCCTCTCGGAAATTCACCGGACGAGATGTACGAGGCGATGAAAGCCGGAAAGTGCAGCATTCGCGAGATTTCCGAATGGGATGTCAACAATATGAAGGACAATCATTTTTTCGGATCGCCGGTTGCCCTTCCTCCCGACTACGCGAAATCCCTGCCGCGTTCCGTCCGGCGCTCCATGAGCAGCATTTCGCTGTATGCGGCCTATGCCGCCCAGCAGGCGGTGTTCGACTCCGCCCTTGCGCTGGAAGAAATCGCAGGAGGCCGCTGCGGTTGCATCGTCGGTTCGACGATGGGCGGGTCGAGCGCGATCGAGGAGGCTTACCGCATCTTTATTTCTGGGAAGGGGATGGAGGAGATGTCCTCCATGCAGTTCTTCAAATGTGTTTCGCATACGGCCGCGTTCAACGTGTCGCATCTTTTCAGCGTAACGGGTGTGGTCCAGTCTCCCGCGGCGGCCTGTGCGTCGGCGGTTCAGGCGATCGGACAGGGACGCGACCTGATTGCAAACGGGGTGCAGGACATGGTGATCTGCGGCGGCGCCGAGGAACTCGCCCCGGAGGTCTCCGGTTCATTTGAGATTATTTTCGCCGGAGTCAAGCGTTCGGAACGCGATCCGAAAACCTGTTCCCGGCCGTTTGACGCCGCCCGGACAGGACTGGTCTGCGGCGAGGGAGCCGGCATTGTCGTTCTGGAAGAATATGAACACGCCGTGGCCCGCGGAGCGAAAATTTATGCCGAAATTCTGGGATACGCCACTTGCGGATGCGGGAACCAGATCAGCCAGTCCGACCATCAGGCGATTCTCCGCTGTTTCGACCTGATCTACAAGGACGCCGGAGTGGAGCCGTCTGGAACGGATTATGTCAATGCCCACGCCACCTCGACGATTCAAGGGGATATGGAGGAGGCGATTGCGATCCGGGAATTCTTCGGAGGCAATGTGCCTGTCAGCAGTCTGAAGGGACACATGGGGCATACGCTGGGAGCCTCCGGTTCGTTGGAGCTGATCGCCACGCTGAAGATGATGGAGCATTCGGAACTGATCCCGACGCTGAATCTGGAAAAGCCCTCGGAGGAGTGTTCCGGCATTTCCCATGTTACGGAGAGAATTCCGCATGAGATGAAGATGTTTCTGAAGAACAGTTTTGCGTTCGGCGGGATCAACGCCGGACTTCTGTGTGCGAAAGTCGAATAAGTTTTCCATATAATAATGATTGAAACAGAAAACGTGCAATAGAAAAGAAATCGGAGAAAAAAGAAGATGACAAGAGAAGAAATCGTGGAGGCTGTCAACGCCACCTTTGTGGAGATGCTGGAAGTGCCTGAAGAAGACCTGAAACCGGAAAAGGAGATTTTCAAGGATCTGGGGCTGGACAGTCTGGACATGGTGGACCTGATGATCGGGCTTCAGCGCCGGTTCGGCGTTTCCCTGCGCCAGAACGAGGAGATCCGCAAGATCGTCACGCTGGGGGATGTCTACGATTTCTTTGTGAATATGGAGGCGAAAATGCGGGAGCAGGGGATCGATACCAGCAAAGGGCTCGGCGCCGCCGCCAAAGAAATGGAAAAGAAAGCGGAATCTTCCGGAAGCACTCCGGACAAGCCCGCCTGATTCCATTTTTTTACGAATGTTCAAAATATCGGGAGGAACCTTTCAGGAATGGTGCTTTCATTCATCATTTATGCACAGGTGTTCCTATGCACTGCTCTGTATGCGGTTTGCGTGGCCCCTTTTTTTCTGTTCGGGATTCTCTTCCTGACCGGATTCAAAAAGGGAAACGTTGCGAAGGTGGCCCGGTTTTTCATTCTCTGGTATGGAAAATTCGTGATTTATGTCGCCTTGAAGCCATACGTATGGGTCCGGTTCGAAAACCTGTCGGAGGAGAAATCCGTCGCGGGGATCTACATATTCAATCACCGTTCCTCCTCGGACCCGTTTCTGGTCAGCGCCGTGACGGATCTGCCGGTGGCCCAGGTGGTGAACGACTGGCCGATGAAGCTTTTCTTTTTCGGCTTTTTCGCCCGGATCGGCGAATACATCGACATCAAGTCCATGCCTTTTGAGGAAGCTCTGGCGAAAGCCCGGTATCTGATCGGAAAGAACGTTCCGCTGATGGTGTTTCCGGAGGGGACCCGTTCGGGCGGACATCACATGAATCCGTTTCACGGGGCGTTCTTCCGGATCGCGAAAGAACTGAACTGTCCGCTGATTCCCGTTGCCATCGCCGGAAACGAGCGTATACCGACCCGAAGTTTCAAGATGCACTGCGGACGGATTCTGATTCATCGTCTGCCCGCGATTCCGCCGGAAACGGTTCAGCGCCTGAAGCCTTATCCGCTGAAGAACCACGTTCACCGGGTCCTCTACGAAGAAACCGTCCGGATGGACAGAAAGCTCGGACATGAACAACAATAAATTCGTATATTCTCCCGAAACCGATTTCCTGAAGCCGGATGAAATCCATGCGCTTCAGACGAAGTATCTGCGCGCCCATCTGATGTATTGCAAGAAATATTCCCCGTTCTACCGGAAACTCCTCCGGAATATCCCGGTTGCCGGAGTGACGCCGGAAACGCTCCGGGAAATCCCGTTCACGACCAAGCAGGACATTTCCGCCCGGCAGGACGACTTTATCGCCTGTTCCCAGGATGAGATTCAGGATATCGTGTTTTCCTCCGGCACGACCGGCGAACCCTGCCGCATCGTATACACGGGATCGGACATGGAACGGACCGGATTCAACGAACGCCGCTGTCTTTCCGCGGCCGGAATCACGAAGTCGGACAGGGTCCTGCTGACTTGCACGCTGGACCGCTGTTTCATCGCGGGCATGGCGTATTTCATGGGACTCCGCAAGATCGGCGCGGCGGCCATCCGGAACGGCCTGTGCTCCATTGAGAGCCATGTGGGGGTGATTCAGCGCCTGAAGCCGACCGTCCTCATCGGCGTCGCTTCGTTTCTGCGCAATCTGGGCGAGGAACTCCAGAAGCGCGGCGTGGACAATTCCAACGTCCGCCTGCTGGTTTGTGTGGGGGAACCGCTCCGGGACGAGGCGCTGAGCCTGAACAGCATCGGCCGGCAGCTTCAGGACCGCTGGAAAGGGGCGCGTCTTGCGGCGACCTATGCCTCCTCGGAGATCGCCACGAGCTTCTGCGAATGTCCCGCCGGATGCGGAGGGCATCTGCTGGCGGATCTGGCCTGTCTGGAAATCGTCGATGAACAGGGAAACCTTCTGGGCCCGGGCGAGGTCGGCGAAATTGTGGTGACTCCGCTGCGGGCGACCGGACTGCCGCTGGTCCGTTACCGGACGGGCGACATCGCATTCATGATGACGGAACGCTGTGCCTGCGGACGTTATACGCCCCGGCTGGGGCCGATCCTCGGGCGCAAGGCCCAGATGCTCAAGTGCAAGGGGACCTCCATCTACCCGCAGGTGATTTTCAATGTGCTGATGTCCATTCCGCAGATCGCGGAATATTATGTGGTTGCCGGGGGCGAGGACCTTTCGGACACGGTCGAGGTTTTCGTGGCGTTCAACACGCCCGGCGGGGATCTCCGGATTGTCGAGGAAAGCCTTCAGGCGAAATGCCGTCTGAAAATCCCGGTCCGGGAAGTTCCGCTGAATGAGGCAAGGGAGCTGGTTTTCGGGATCAACCGGAAGCCGCAGCATTTTTTCGACCGCAGAAAATAACGGAAAGCCGGGAAAGGGAATTCTCATGCGGGAAATGGCACAGTTGAATCTTTCGGAAAAGCATCTGGCGGAATTGAAGCCGGATCAGTTTTTTGTTCTGGAAACGGAATTTCCCGGAACTGCCGAAAACCATCTTTCCGTGGAGAAATTCAAAGATATGCTGTCGCAATCGGCGCTCTGCGGCGCCCGGAAAGTGATTTTCCGGGAAGGGGAAAGGCTTCTGAACCGGCCCGATCCGGAAAAACTCTTCGACTTCTGCAAAGAGAAGGGATTCCAGGTGGAATTGTTTCTCCGGGATGCGTCGCCGACTCCGGAGGCCTGTTCCCTGATCGCGAAATACGGCTGGAGTGTCGTTTTTGAGATGTCCGCCGGGACTTCCACGGAAAAAATTGCGGCGGCGGCCCATCTGCTGCACGAGGCCGGTGCGAGGCCGGTGGAAGTTTCCTTCTCCCTGCCGGAAACGGAACCGGGCGCGCTGGCGTCTGGCTGGCGTTTCCTGCGGGCGTCCGGGATTGCGCCGCGCCTGGGATGCACCGCGTTGTCCGAGCCGTTGCCGGACGACTGTGCCCGGGCGATTCGCGCGGAGCTCAAGCGTCTGGAAGAGGAAGCCGGGAACGCGCAGAATTCCGGAACCCCGTTTGTGGGCGGCGCCTGTTTCAAATTCCGCTATTCGTGTTTCGTTGCCGCGGACGGTACGGTATACCCCTGCTACGGTCTCCGCGTGACGCTGGGGAACATCCGGGAAAAGTCTCTGAGTGCGATTCTGGGGGACAGCTACATGCTGCAGAAGGTCCGTTCCTGGCGCACGGAGGTCAAGGAACCGTGCAGAGGATGCGACTCTTTTTCGGAGTGCGCCGGGTGCCGGGGCCGTGCATGGAAATATTCCGGAGACTACAATTCCTCCGATCCCGGATGCGACAGGGTCGCGGGACAGCTCGACAAGGTGAGTATTCTTCCGCTTTCCGCTCCGGAAAATTATATTCCGCACCGGAAACCGATGCGGATGATTACCTCGCTCTGCCGGGTCGGGAACAACGACAGCGATCTGGAATGCGTGATTTCGGACGACAATGTTTTTCTGGAGGAGAACGGGGAGATGGACCCGGCGGGATTCATCGAGATCGGGGCTCAGGGACTCGCCTTTCTGGACTCCTTCATGCGCTCCGAAAAGTATCTGAAGGGGATGCTGGTGGAGGTCAACCGTTTCCTCTATACCGGGCGGAAAGTGCGTTCCGGAGACCGCATCCGTATCCGTACCTCGCGCAAATATGACTTCGAGCCGTGGCATATTGCCTTGTTTTCGATCACGGACCTCGACGGAAATCCCATTTCGGAAGGAGAACTGAAGGTATGTCAGCTGGACGAATCCATGCTTTCGCAGTTTCCGCAATTCTGACGCTGGCTCTGCCGCCGCTTTTTTCCGCGGAGAACGCCGTGGACCGTCTGGCCGGAATCGAAGCGGCGATGAAAACGGTATCCACTCTTTCCGCCGATTTCGTGCAGGAGAAGAAAATCAAATTCCTGCGGCACAATCTGGTCATCAAGGGGACGTTTCATCTGGACAAGTCTGGCCGCATGGCGTGGCGCGTGAATACTCCCATCCAGTATTGCTGTGTCATCGAGAAGGACCGTCTTACGCAATGGGACGCCGATTCGAACCGGGTCATCAGCATCGACACGACCAGGAATCAGATGCTCAAATCCCTGATCGATTCCATGGGACTGTATTTTTCCGGCGCGTTCATGAAGATGGCGGACTCCTTCGACATTTCTTTTCCGGGGCCGCATGTGCTGAAGATGATTCCGAAGAAAGGAAATGTCGCCGGGGAATTCATCACCTCGATGACGGTGACTCTTTCCAAAGACCTGCGCCATGTTTCGGAGGTCCGGATCGAGGAGCGCAACGGGGATTTGACCCATATCGTATTTTCCGGGTTCAGGATCAATACGCCGCAGCCTGAAAAAGTCTGGCAGGCGGGGCCGTGATGAATCGGATCATCCGGAAACTGCTGTTTTTCTCCATGAGACACGCCATTTGGGTGCGTCTCACGGCGGTGATTCTGACGCTGCTGTCCGGCTGGCTGATTTACCGCGGGGCTTTTACCTACGACGTTTCAAAAGTTCTTCCGGCGGGTTCCGAGTCGGCCCGGACGTTCGCATGTCTTTCCGAAAGCGGGATGTTCAACCGGATTGTGGTGGTCTTCACTCTTGAAAAGGGGGAATTCGCGGACTCCGCGCTGCCCGCGTTTCTGGAGAAGGCCGCGGAGGAATTCCGGAAAACCCCGGGGATTCATTCGGTGAACTACCGGACGCTTTCGGTTCCCCTGTCGCAGGGCATGGCGGAGCTGACGGAATTCCAGACGCGCCGGATTTCGCCGGATGCCCTGAAAAAAACGGACGCGGAACTGGACGCCCTCGTCAGGAGGATTCATTCACGTCTGATGCTTTCGGGCGTCGGACAGACCGAATTTCTCCGTCAGGACCCGTTCTCCCTGAATCTGCCGCTGCTTCAGAATCTGGAACGTTTCCGGCGTCTGTCGGGACTGGAGCTCCAAATGCAGTATCCGTATCTGGTTTCGGCGGACGGGAAGCACGCCCTGATGATTCTCCGCACCTCGGTTCCGATTGCGAATCCATATGAGGGACGGCGTCTGATTTCTTCGATCGAAAAGACCCTTTCCGGCGCGCCGGAAAATGTGAAAACCAGTCTGATCGCCAGTCATCTGCATTCGATTGCGAATGAGGAAATTCTGAAGGCGGACATCCTGCGGCTCGGGGTGGTGTCCGTGGCGATATTTCTGGTGCTGTTCATCGTCTTTTACAAGAGCAATGCCCGGACGCTCCTGATTCCCATGATCCCGTTCCTTGCGACGGTGCCGGCGTTGGCCGCCATGACGCTTGTCTTTCAGGAGACATTGCTGTTCACGGTCGGCATGGGGGGCGTGATCGTGGGACTGGGCGTGGACTACGGAATTCATATTTTCTCGGCAATGACCGGGAGACAGCCTTACCGCAATCTTCTCCGGATTCTGCCCGCGCTGGCGGTCGCCATGCTGAGTTCCGTGCTGGCTTTCCTTGCGTTTACGATTTCCCATGTGGAGGCGTTCATCCAGTTCGGCTTTTTTGCCGCCGGAACCCTTCTTTTCACTTTTGCCCTGATGATTTTCCTGCTGCCGGCGGTTTTTGCGCAGAACCATAAGAAAACGGTGTTCCGGTTCACCCGGACCCATTTTCCGGAACGGCATCCGGGCTGGACTCTTCTCGTCGGACTGCTCCTTTTCTGCGCTCTGGCCGTTTCCATGTACGGTCTTCGTTTCAACCCGGACATCCGGCAGTTCGACGCGGCCGACGGGGAGTTTGCCGAACGCGAGGCGCTCTACAACAACGCGTTTCAGAAAGGGCCGCGTCCCGGAGTCCTGCTCCTGACGGGAAAGACCCGTGCGGAGGCCATGACGAAAGCCGCCGGAGAAGCGGGGCTCCTGCGTTCGAAGCTTTCCTGCGATTTCTTTTCCCCGACCGATGTTCTCGGCACGGAGGAGTCCCGGCGGGAAAATCTCTCCGCATGGCTTGCGTTCGAACGCGACGGCGGATTGGCGAATCTCCAACGAAGACTGGAAACTGCGGGGGAAAAACAGGGAATCGACAAGGAGTTTTTCGCTCCGTTCTTCGATGGCATCCGTGCCGGTTTGCGGAAACCGTCCGGCTTCATTCCGGCCCTGTTCACTCCCATCGCGGAGGAGATGATCCATCGGGGAAAGAACGGATTCACCGTGGCGGTCATGATCCCCGACGGCGACCGCGCCCTGACGGAGAAGATTCATGCCGCAAGCAGCGCCGTCATGCTCTCGAATACACGGACAGCCGAACAGATGTCCGCCGATGTGACCGGAGGGATTTCCCGGATCGGGTTTTTCGTGTGTCTGCTCGTATTTCTGATGGTGCTGATTTTCTTCCGCAACCTTAAAAAATCGGTCCTTGCGCTTCTGCCGGTGGCGGCCGCCCTGCTGGCGATGGGCGGAATTCACGCCCTGTTCTGGAGCGATATGAATCTTTCCGTGCTGGTGGCGGGAATCATCGTGGTGGGATTGTCGGTGGATTACGGGATCATCATGACGGATGTCTCGAAACAGACGTGCGAAAGCATTTACAACGCCGTGACTTTTTCCGCCGTGACCTCGGTTGCGGGCGGCATGACGGTCCTTTTCGCAAAACATCTGATGCTACGGTCGGCCGGATTGACTCTTGTGACCGGAATTTCCGCCGCGTGGGCGGCCGGTGTTTTCCTGATTCCGGCTTTCCATTCGCTTCGTTTCAATGGGAAAAAGCTGATTGTCCTGTTCCTCGTTCCCCTTCTTCTGTGTCTTGCCGGATGCCTGACTGAACCTTTCGCATACCCTGCGTTCGAACCTGTCCCCGCGGATTTCAAACCGGCGCCCCCCCCGGAATTTAAAGGCGTGGCGGAAGTGAGCGTGGTTCTGGAAAAGTGGTTCTACAAGATTACGTTTCTGGTGCTGCTCCGGATGGACGGGACGAAGGGGAACGTGGAGCTTTACGCCGCCAGTCCGGGCGGAGGAAGAGTGTTTGAAGCCGCCGGTACGCCGGAGAAGCTGGAAACGTTCAGCTGGGTGCCGTTCCTGGACGAGGAATACCGGAAAACGGTTACGGAAATGGTTTATAACGGACTCTGCCGGGCCTACCGGAACGACATTCTCCCCCGGACCGGAGCAATCCGTATGGAAAAGGGGCGTTTCATAGAGGCGTTCCATCTTGACAATGCCGCCGAAATGGAATATATTTACGCTGGAAAAGTTCCGTCGCTGATCCGGAAACGGTTTCTGGAGGACGGTTCGTGCCGATGGGAGGTATTTTACTATCGTTACGAGCCCTATGGCGGAACGCTGTTTCCACGGGACATCGTTTTTGAAGATCATCGGCTCAATTACCGGCTGATCCTCCGGACGCGGGCTGTTTCACGGGATGGGGAGAAACCATGAGTGTGAGAAGTGCAATCGAAAAGAAACTGATTCTGGAAACATCCTCCGAAAGCGGAGCGGTGACCGGACGGGTGACTCTGGACGCGGATTTCCCCGGCTTTCAGGGGCATTTTCCCGGCAATCCGACTCTGCCGGGCGTCTGTCATATTGCGGTCGCGGAGGTATTTGCCGCCAGGGTGACCTCCCTCCGCCTGGAACTGGCCGAACTTCACAAGACAAAGTTTTTCCTTCCGGTCAAACCGGATACTCCGCTGACGGTCTCCGGCAAATTCGAGCGTAAGGAAGACCGTCTCGCCGCCGAGATTACCCTGATGAGCGGCGAGAACCGGGCGTCCGTGGTCAAATGCAGATTCCGGGTGCTGGAATGAGCCGTAGAAAACCCTATTTCGAATCGATTCCGGGCGCGCCTCCTCCGGTGAAATCCTTCGTTTCCTACCGGATCACGATCGGGGAGGTGGATGCTCTGGGCATCGTCTGGCACGGCAATTATCCGATCCTCTTCGAGAAGGCCGCCACCGAACTCGGTTATAAATGCGGCCTGACGTACGCGGCTTATCGGGACGCTTCCATCGGGGCGCCTCTGGCCCGGCTCCATGTGGATTACCGTTCCCCGCTGTATCTGGATGATGTGGTCGAGGTCGGCGCTTTTCTTTACTGGAATGAAGGCGCCCGGCTGAACACGGAATACGTCATACGCAATTCCCGGGGCGAAGTCGCATGCACCGCATACAGCGTCCAGCTTTTTGTGGATCTGGCGACCCGCGAGCCGCTCTTCTGTTCCCCGGACCTCTGGGAAAATTGTAAAAAGCGTTGGCTCGCGGGAGAATTCCACCGTGAAGAATGACGTCTATATCACCGCGGCGGAACTGGTGACCGGATACGGTTTCGGCGCGGCTCCCTGCATGGCCGGTCTTTTTGCCGGGAAACATGCCTTTCGGACCATCACGCGGTTCCCGACGGAACAATTCGGCTGTTCCCTTGCGGCGACGATCCCCGACTACGCTCCTCTGGATGGCCGTTCCTTTCTGGAACCGGTGCTGGAATATCTGGCCGGAACGCTGGCCTTCTGTCCGGAGGAAGCGGAATTCTTCTTTGCCGCGACCATCGGAGAGGCCGACCGTCTGGACAATTCCGGGAACCGCTGGACCGCCGACACCCTGTTTGAAAAATCGCTGAGGATTTTCCGCCGGAGGAACGGCATTCTCTATTCGGGTGCGTGCTCATCTTCGAATATTGCGCTTGCACGGGCCGCCTCCATGATCCGGAACCGCCGGATTCCGGCGGCGCTGGTTGTCGCCTGCGACTATGTCAGCGAGTTCGTCTATTCAGGGTTTGCCTCGCTTTCCGCCATGTCGCCGGAACCCGCGCGTCCGTTCGACCTCGACCGGCGCGGGCTGATTCTCGGAGACGCCGCCGGAGTGCTGGCGCTCGCCTCGGAGGAGACGGTGGAAAAACACTCTCTGCCCGTCCTCGGAAAAGTGAGCGGCTGGGGAATCACTACGGATGCTCTCCACGTGACCGCGCCGGATACGGAGGGCCGTCAGATGGCCCGCGCCATGCGCATGGCGATGGGGGATCGCGCGCCCGGCGACATCGGGCTGGTGATCGCCCACGGAACAGGCACCACGTTCAACGATGAAATGGAAATCCGCGCGGTCAACACCGTTTTCCCGGAAGGGGTCCCGATGGTTTCCACGAAGGGCGGCACCGGACATACGCTGGCGGGCGCCGGAATGATTCAGGCGATCGCCGCGCTGGAGGTCCTGAAACGGGGCGAAATTTTCCCGCAGACCAATCTTCAGACGCCCGCGCCCGGCGCGGAACGTCTGGTGTCCGATGAAGTCCGGCCTCTGAAAAAGTCCCGGATTCTCTCCCTGAACGCCGGGTTCGGCGGCTGCAACGCGGTCCTGATGCTGGAGGATTCCAATGCCTGATTTTCATACAGCCGGTTATGCGAAAATTCATGAATTCCGGGCGGAAGCGCCTTCCCGGAGGGTCAGGATTCAGACGGAAAGCCTGTCCGATCTTCTGGACGAGGTGCTGATGCTGGACTTCGTTCCGGAATACGACCTGCCCAAATTCAAACGCGCGGGCGAGCGTTCCAAAATGGCCGTCATCGCCGCAATCCTTGCCGCGGCCGACGCCGGAATGACGCCGCTTTCCGGGAAAACCGCTGTCATCGGCGCGGGGCGTGACGGCTCCCATCAGGAAAATCTTCTTTACTGGGCGGACTATGTGCAGAACGGCAGAAGCGGCGGACGCGGACACCTTTTCGTGGGCACGCTTCCCTCCACTCCGCCGAGCGAAACCGCGATCGCGCTGAATCTCCACGGTCCTTCCTATTACATCGACACGCTGGGCGATCCTTCCCGCATCGCGCTGGAAATCGAGTCGCTTTTCGACGATCCGGAGCTGGAAACGGTTCTCCTCCTGCTCAACGACGGACCGGAGACCCGGGCCTTCTGTCTGGTCCGCGGCGCAATGCCGACCGGGGATCCCTTCCTATCCATTTCAGCCGGAGAGAACAATTTATGAATATTCTGCTGATCTCCTCCAACATCTGCGTCGAACCTTTTCCCGTCTACCCGATCGGCATGAGCGTGATTGCCGCCGTGTTGACGAAGGAAGGACACCGCGTGACCCAGTTCGACATCCTGCCCGACGGGATGGACGGACTCGAAAAGCGCCTGAAGGAAGAGTCTTTCGACCTGATCGGTCTCAGCATCCGCAACATCGATACCGTGAACAGCCGCAAAATCACCCATGAGATTATCCGCACTCCGCTCCGGGTGATCGAGCTCTGCCGGAAACTCTCTACCGCCCCCGTCATGCTTGGCGGTCCCGGCTTCTCCCTGCTGCCCGAGGAAATCATGCAGGTTTCGGGTGCGGATTACGGGGTCGTGGGGGAGGGCGAGAAAGCGGTCGCCGATCTGGTTTCCGAGATTCAGTCCGGGCGGGCGGACATCCCGAAGCTCCGGGTGGGCGAACCCCTGAATCAAGCCGTGCCCCTCTATTCCGACGAACTCATGGCGTATTATTATAAGAACGTCCACATGATCCCGATTCAGACTAAGCGGGGGTGTCCGTTCAAATGTGTCTACTGCACCTATCCGCTTCTGGAAGGACACCGAATCCGCCAGCGTGACGTGGACCCGGTTCTCGACCAGATGACGGAACTGTTTGCCAAAATGCCGGATGTGATGTTCTTCTTCGTGGATTCGGTGTTCAACGATCCCGGCGGCCAATACCTGAAACTTCTGAACCGCATGAAAGAGCGTGGACTCCGTTTTCCGTATGCCGCGTTCATTTCGCCGGGAAGCCTTTCCGACTCCGAAATCGACCTGATGACCGAATGCGGTCTGATCTCCACCGAGTTGGGGCTGGACGGCGCTTCCGACATCGCCCTGTGCGGACTTCAGAAGAACTTCACGTTCGAGGAGGCCCGGCATGTCACGAAGGCGCTGATGGAACGCAAGGTCGGGGTCAACACCAACCTTATGTTCTGCGGTCCGGGGGAGACCTACGACACCATCCGGGAAGGCATCGACAACATCCTTTCGCTGATCCCGGCCTATTCCGCCGTCTTTTCCGGAATCCGGATTCTGCCCGGAACCCCGCTCTACACCATCGCAAAGGAGAAAAATCTCGTGCCGGACAATTGGAACGGCATTGACGAACTCTTCTATTTCGAACCCGGCCTCGACCCGGAAACGGTCAACGCCATGCTGGAAAAGGGATTCAACGGAAACGAATACTGTGTGTATCCCCCGGACCGTTTCAACCGGGCCCTGCGCACCATTCACCGGATCGGGTATGTCAAATACCGCGAATTCATGGGGAAGGACTGAACTATGGCCGGACTCCGGGACAAGGTCTGCTGCGCAATCCCCGTCTACAACAACGCCGCCACTCTGCGGGACATCGTTTCGCGCTGTCTGAAACAGCTCGACCGCGTGCTGGTCGTCGACGACGGAAGCACGGACTGCGATCCGGCGGAACTTCTCGCGGGACTTCCGGTCCGGATTCACCGTCATGAACGCAACCTCGGGAAAGGCGCCGCGCTTCTGACGGCGATCTCCCTGCTGAAGGACGATCCCGCCCTCGACTACATGCTTACGCTCGACGCGGACGGTCAGCACTATCCGGAGGACATCCCGCTGTTTTTCCCGTTCATGGAGGCCAACGATTACTCCATGCTCATCGGGTGCCGCGACTTCTCCGGCGAACATGTGCCCGGCGCCTCCAAGTTCGGACGCTCCTTCTCCAATTTCTGGATGAAGGTCGAAACCGGCATCGATGTCGCGGACTGCCAGAGCGGTTTCCGGGCCTATCCCCTGCGGTATGTTTCGCGTCTGCGTTTTCTCTCCCGGCACTTCGATTTCGAGGCGGAAGTTCTGGCCCGGGCCGGGTGGGGCAATCTGGAATTCCATGATGTCCCGATCCGTTCCTTCTACCCGCCCGCCACGGAACGGGTTTCCCATTTCAAGCCGTTTCTGGACAATTTCCGCCTGACGCTGATTCATACGCATCTGGTGATGCTGCGCATGATGCCGTTTCCGAAAAAGAAACTGCGCCGCAAACCCATGGACTTCTCCATTTTCCGCCCGAAGGAACTGTTTCTTTATCTGCTGAAGGAGAACTCCTCGAACGGGGGACTGGCGGCCTCCGCGGCGGTTGGCTCCTTTCTGGCGGTCCTGCCGATTTTCGGGTTCCACATGGTGGTGATCCTCTACGTGACCGAGCGTCTGCATTTGAACAAACTGATGGCGCTGGCCATCCAGAACCTCTTCATGCCGCCCATTTCGCCGTTTCTGTGCATCGAACTGGGATATTACCTGCGCTACGGTCATTTCTGGACCGAGGTGAACTGGAACACGCTGGTGAACGAATTTCACCTCCGCGCGTTCGAATGGCTGCTGGGGAGCCTGATCCTCGCGCCGTTCTGGGGCGCGGTCATGGGCGTGGCCGTCTATTTTACGGCAAAAGGGTTCCGCGCCTTTTTCGGGAAGGAGGCGGAACATGCCTGATGCGAAAAATCTGAGCGCCACCCGCGGAAGTTCCCCCGGAATCCTGTTTTTCATCATGATGCTGAAACTTTTCGGGATCAATCACGCCTGCGGAATGGTCTGGATGATTTCCTTCTTCTATGCGGCTTTCGATGCGCGCGCGCGCCGTTCGGCGATGCCTTACATCCGTCACCGTTTCCCGGACGCGGGATTTTTCCGCCGCTTCTTTCATGTATGGGCGCTGTTCACCAGTCAGGGACAGGCCATCGTGGAGCAGTATGCCATGCATCTGGGCAAGCTCCGGCTGGAGCGGCACAACTTCGAACTCTACCGGAAGGCGGAGACGGAGTACCGTGCCCACATGGTGGCGTTTTCCCACTTCGGCCCGTGGCAGGCGATGCTTTCGGGGGTGGACGTTTCCTGGAAGCCGGTGAATATCATGATGAAGCCCGATCTCAACCGCAACGTGGACAAGTTTTCCGCTGTCTCGAAAGACCCGGAGGAGTCCAAGATCAAGGTCATTTCCGTGGAGGACCCCATGGGGGGAATCCTCGAAGCGGTCGATGTGATGGACAAGGGCGAGGCCGTCGGAATCATGGCCGACCGCTGTGTCGAGGAAAGGGGCGTCCCCGTGAGGTTTCTGGGGGAGGAGGCGATGTTTCCGACCGCCGGATTTTTCATCGCGGCACGGTGCCGCTGTCCGGTGATCTGCATTTTCCCGCACCGGGTGAAACGTCATGAACTCTTTGTCGCGGAGTTCGGACCGCTGATTCATCCGGTCATGGAGGGCCGCAGCCGCGAGTCGCTCCGCAAGTATGTGCAGGAATACGCGTCGTGTCTGGAGGAGATGTGTATGAAATATCCGTATGAGTGTTATATTTTTGAGGACATCTGGAAAAAATGAGTTCTTCCGATTCCAATACGGTTGTGATTTCAGGGATGGGCGGGATTTCCCCGGCCGGGCGGAACTGTGCCGAAATGCGGAAAAACCTTTATCTTCCGCCGCTTCCCCCGAACCGGATGTATCCGGCACTGAAAATGCCGTTCCGTCTGCTGATCGTGCCGGTTCCGAAGGAGCGGAACAAAAGCGAAAGCCTGCTGGACATCGCCCTGCGGGAAGCGCTGGCGGACGCGGGCCTGACGCCCGTGGAAGAGAATATGCACCGCGTCGGACTTTGTCTGGGATCTTCCGGTGACGTCCAGTTCAACGATATTTATTTTCTCAACGACTTCCGCAAGAACGCCGTCCGGGATGTAACGCTTCTCCGGGACTTCACGGGCGGGAGCATTGCGGAAAAATGTGCGAAGGAACTCGGAATCGGCGGCCCCGTCGCGACGATCTCCAATGCGTGCGTCTCCAGCGCGGATGCGATCTCCCTCGCCGCCATGTGGATTCAGTCGGGCAAGTGCGACATCGCGCTGGCGGGCGGCGTCGACCGGATTTCCAAAATGCCGCTGA